>NZ_JBFTRY010000102.1:0-12179 GCF_056399745.1 Dyella sp. 01N36 | reverse complement strand
GGCCGATGTGGCCGCTTTCCAGGCCGGCTTCGTTGGCGATGGCGCCGATGATGTTGCCCGGCTTGACGCCGTGCTCATGGCCCACTTCCACGCGGAAGGTACGCTTGCCTTCTTCCGTGTGATGCGGGCGCACGGGGCGCGGCGTGAAATCGCGGGGGCCACTGTCGCGATCGTGCGGAYGATGTTCGCGTTCACCGCGATGCTCGCGCTCGCCCCGGTCACGGCCATGCTCGCGTTCACGACCCTGCGGTTCGCGCGGGGTGAATTCGCGCTTGGCCGGCGGCGTCAGCAGCAGCGGCTGGTTGCCTTGGGCGATGCGTGCCAACGCGGCAGCGATTTCGACGGCCGGGATATTGTGTTCCTGCTCGTACTGCTCGATCAGCTGCTGGAACAGCTGCAGTTCGCCCACCGCGATGGTGTCGCTGATGCGCTGCTTGAACTTGGCGATGCGCACGTCGTTGACTGCTTCCACCGTCGGCAGCTTCATCTCTTCGATGGGCTGGCGGGTGGCGCGTTCGATCGCGCGCAGCATGCCTTTCTCGCGCGGCGTGACGAACAGGATCGCCTCACCGCTGCGACCCGCGCGACCGGTGCGGCCGATGCGGTGCACGTAGCTTTCGGTGTCGTACGGGATGTCGTAGTTCATTACGTGGCTGATGCGTTCCACGTCCAGACCACGCGCGGCCACGTCGGTGGCCACCAGGATGTCGAGCTTGCCGTCCTTGAGCTGCTGGATCACGCGCTCGCGCTGAGCCYGCGCGATGTCGCCGTTGATGGCGGCGGCGGCAAGACCTCGCGCCTGCAGCTTCTCGGCCAGTTCTTCGGTGGCCGACTTGGTGCGCGCGAAGATGATCATCGCGTCGAACGGCTCGGCCTCGAGGATGCGGGTCATCGCGTCGAGCTTGTGCATGCCGCTGACGAACCAGTAACGCTGGCGGATATTCGCCGCGGTGGTGGTCGACGACTTGATCGTCACTTCGCGCGGATCTTTCAAATGCTGCTGCGCAATCTTGCGGATCGGCGTGGGCATGGTGGCGGAGAACAGCGCCACCTGGCGCTGCGGCGGGGTCGCCTGCAGCACTTTCTCGACGTCGTCGATGAAGCCCATGCGCAGCATTTCGTCGGCTTCGTCGAGCACCAGGAACTTCAGCTCGGACAGGTCGAGCGTGCCGCGATCGAGATGGTCGATCACGCGGCCGGGCGTACCCACCACGATCTGCACGCCGCGCTTGAGCGAGTGCAGCTGCGGGCCATAGCTCTGGCCGCCATAGATCGGCAACACCTGCAGGCCTGGCATGTGCGTGGCGTAACGCTGGAACGCTTCAGCCACCTGGATGGCCAGCTCGCGCGTCGGCGCCAGCACCAGCGCCTGCGGCTTGCCGGGCTTCAAATCGATGCGCGAAAGAATCGGCAACGCGAACGCGGCGGTTTTGCCGGTGCCGGTCTGCGCCTGGCCAAGCACGTCGCGACCTTCCAGCAGCGGCGGAATGGTGGCGGCCTGGATCGGCGAGGGCGACTCATAGCCGACATCGGTGAGTGCGCGCAGCAGCTCCGGATGAAGGCCAAGCGCAGCAAAGCCGACGGCTGCCGGCTGGGAATCGGAAGACGGGGAGGACATGGGGGAACCTCGACATGGCATGCACGAGGGCATGCGGGAGAATGACGGTATTGTAACAGGCTGGCCCGGTCGCGCCGGGATTTTTGTGCTAGCTGATGGCTATTGGGTGAGGATTATTCATGTCTGGACGTCTTGATGGTCGAGTTGCGCTGGTCACTGGCGCCTCGTCGGGGATAGGTGAGGCCACCGCGCTGGACCTGGCTGAGGCGGGGGCAAAGGTTGCTATCGCGGCCCGTCGTCGCGACCGTCTGGAGGCGCTGGCCGTGAAGCTGCAAGCGCTGGGCGCCGATCCGCTCGTGCTCGTGGCCGATCTCGCCGACGAGCACGAAGCCCAGCGCATCGTGTCCGAGACGGAAGCGCGTTACGGCCGCCTGGACATTCTGGTGAACAACGCCGGCGTGATGTATCTGGAGCCAGTCGAAGAGGCCGATCTCGGCCGCTGGCGTCACATGCTGGAGCTGAACGTGCTCAGCCTCATCGCCTCCACGCAGGCTGCGTTGCCCGGCATGCGCCAGCGCCGCGACGGTCACATCGTGAATATCTCGTCGACGGCCGGGCGCGTGGCCAATCCCAACGCCGCCGCGTATTCGGCGACCAAGTTCGGCGTTGTGGCGTTTTCCGAAGCGTTGCGCCGCGAGGTCTACCAGCACAATATCCGCGTCACCGTGATCGAGCCCGGCGTGGTGGAGACGGAACTGCGCGACCACATCGGCCACGCTGTCACCAAGGACAACCTCAACGCCTGGGCCGACAGCATGCGCCAGCTGCAGTCGGTGGACGTGGCGGAGGCCATCACGTTCTGCGTGTCGCGTCCTTCACACGTCAACATCAACGAAGTGCTGATGCGGCCCACCGACCAGGAGCGCTGAGACAAGCGCATTATCATTGGCAGGCTCTGTTTCAGCACAAGGATTGACCATGACAGGGATCGAAACGATCTCCGAGCAACGCTGCCACGGTGGCGTGCAGGGGTTTTACCGACATCAATCGGACAGTTGCGGCGGACCGATGCGCTTTGCGCTGTTCCAGCCGCCGCAAGCGGCACAGCAGGCGTGCCCGGTGCTGTATTTCCTCGCCGGCCTGACCTGCACGGAAGAAACCGCGACGATCAAGGCCGGCGCCCAGCGGCTGGCCGCCGAGTTGGGGCTGATCCTGGTGATGCCCGATACCAGCCCGCGCCAGACGGGTTTGGACGGCGCCACGGGTGACTGGGAATTCGGCGAGGGCGCCGGCTTCTATCTCGATGCCACCCAGTCGCCGTGGTCGTCGCGCTTTCGCATGCACAGCTACATCGTGGATGAACTGCCTGCGCTGATTGCAGGGCATTTTCCTGCCGATATCGCCCGCAGCGGCATCACCGGCCATTCGATGGGTGGCCACGGCGCGCTCACCATCGCCTTGCGCCATCCGGATCGATACCGCTCGGTATCGGCCTTCGCGCCGATCGTGGCGCCTAGCCAGGTGCCGTGGGGGCAGAAGGCATTCCCGCGTTACCTTGGCGACGATGTGAAAACCTGGGCGGACTATGACGCCTGCGAACTGGTGCGTACGCACCGTTTCGACGGCACCATCCTGATCGACCAGGGCGAAGCCGATGGCTTTCTCGCCACCCAGCTCAAGCCCGAGTTGTTTGACCAGGCCTGCGCCGAAGGCGGCCAGTCCTTGCTGCTGCGCCGGCATGGCGGTTACGACCACAGCTACTACTTCATCACCAGTTTCATCGACGACCACCTTCGTCATCACGCCGAGGCGCTGGGGGCGTTGTGAGCGTGTTGCATCCCATCACCACGCGCCGCGCGGTGCTGCGGCTGGTCGAGGTGGCCGATGCGTGGAAACTGCTGCGTTATCGCGAGCAGAACCGCGAGCATCTGGCGCCCTGGGAACCGTTGCGCGACGACGCTTACTACACCCTTGACCACTGCGTGCAGACGTTGGCGGAATCGCGCGAGGCCGTGCGGCTGGATCGGGCCTATCCGTTCTTTGCGCTGGACCTGTCGGGCCAGGAAATCCTCGCCAGCTTCACCTTCGCCAACGTGGTGCGCGGTGCGTTCCAGGCCTGTCACCTGGGCTATAGCGTGGCCCAGCGCAGGCAATCGCAGGGCTTGATGCAGGAAGTATTGGAAACGGCGCTGCCTTGGGCCTTCCATCAGTTGGACATGCATCGTGTGATGGCCAACTACATGCCGCGCAATGAACGCAGCGGTCGCTTGCTGGAGCGGCTTGGTTTTGAGCGCGAAGGTTATGCCAAGCGCTACCTGCAGATCGCCGGCGTGTGGGAAGACCACGTACTCACCTCGCGCATTCGAGAGCCGTAGCTACCCGGGCGCGCGCGACTCAGCCCTTGGTGGAAGCCGATGCCGGCAATGCGGGGCGTGTGCAGCGTGCAGGCATCCATTGGGTGGCGCCGGCAATGATGTCGCAACTCCACACCACCGGGGCATTGCCGCCGGCCGCTGAATTGTCCAGGGGTGTGAGAAGAAAAACGGGGTCGGGTGTCGCGCCGGTGTTCTGCGTCGCAATGGTGATGCGCCCGGTTTCGGAGACGTCGATCTTCGACGTATACGCACTGACCGACGATGTGGCGTTGAAGGTGAGGTCGCCAGGTTTGAGCTGGCTCAGCCCGCCGCGCACGGTGGCGGCTTCCATCACTACCAGCTTTGCCGCTTCACCGGACTGGAGTGCTTCGTCCAGGCGTTCGGACACGTGATGATTGCGCCAGGTGGGAATCGCTATGGTGGCGACCACGGCCACGATGGCGAGTAGTGCAAGGCCGATCATGATGGGCTTGGATCGTTCGCCGCTCATCTCGATGCTCCTTTACCGTGACTATGTTTGGACAAATCCCGTGGCAAGCGAATGAGAGATTCGTCAAAGCTATTTGGGCAGCTACGCCACAAGGGCGTGCGCACACCTTCGCATAGTTCGTTGGCACTCGGGCCAACATGACGCGTCACGGTTCAGGAAATAGCGCRGGTAACTTGCACAGCCCAGTGGGGCTGTTGGTACAGCGTGAGGCCTCGGCGCCTGAGCGCGAGGCCTCACCATGGGGCGTGCTTACGCCTTGGCAGCGGGGCGACCGCGGCGCTGACGCTTGCGGTTGCCTTCGGCCGGACGCTCGCCGCCGCCGAAGCCATGGCCCGAGCCATGACCGTGCGGGCGATGCGACCCCTGCGGACGGCCACCCTGCGGGCGAGCAGCCGGGCGCGCCTGGCGCTGGCCCTGCACCGGACGCGGTGCAGCGGCGTCCGTGCGCAGCGGATGCGACGGCTCGAAGCCCGGCACGTCGCTGAAGGCGATGTCCTGCTTGAGCAGCTTGCGGATGTCACGCAGCAGGCCCGACTCGTCATGGCTCACCAGCGACACGGCCATGCCCTCGGCGCCAGCGCGACCGGTGCGGCCGATGCGGTGCACGTAGTCTTCCGCGACCATCGGCAGGTCGAAGTTGATCACGATGGGCAGCTGATCGATGTCGATGCCGCGAGCCGCGATATCGGTCGCCACCAGCACAGTCACGCGGCCAGTCTTGAAATCGCTCAGCGCACGCGTGCGCGCGTTCTGGCTCTTGTTGCCGTGGATGGCGGCGGCACGCAGGCCGGCAGCACCCAGGAACGTCACCAGCTTGTCGGCGCCGTGCTTGGTGCGGCTGAACACCAGGGTCTGGCGGCGGCTGTCCTGCGACAGCACGTGCAGCAGCAGGTCGCGCTTCTTGCCCGCGTCCACCGGATGCACGTGATGCGTAACTGTCGTAGCCACGCTATTGGCCGGGGTCACCGACACTTCGCGCGGCTGATGCATGAACTGCATCGCCAGCGCCTTGATCGGGCCCGCGAAAGTGGCCGAGAACAGCAGCGTCTGACGCTGCTTGGGCACGGCGGACAGAATGCGCTTGAGCGCCGGCAGGAAGCCCATGTCGAGCATGCGGTCGGCTTCGTCCAGGATCAGCACTTCCACGCCGGACAGATCCAGCGAGCGCTGCTGCATGTGATCGATCAGGCGGCCCGGCGTGGCGATGACCACGTCCACGCCGCGACGCAGCGCCTGCATCTGCGGGCCCATGCTGACGCCGCCAAAGATGGTGGTGCTGCTGACGCGCAGGTACTTGCCGTAGTCGCGCAGGTTCTCGTGCACCTGGGCCGCCAGTTCACGCGTGGGCGTGAGCACGAGGGCACGAGGGCGACGGGTCTGGGTGGCGCCGGCGTTGGACAGGTGCTGCAAGAGCGGCAGCGCGAACGCCGCGGTCTTGCCGGTACCGGTCTGGGCAGCAGCGAGCAGGTCGCCGCCTTCCAGTACAACCGGAATGGCCGCAGCCTGGATGGGGGTAGGGACGGCGTAGCCTTGGTCGGCAAGCGCGCGCAACAACGCGGGCGCAAGGCCCAGCGATTCGAAAGTCATGGAAGCTCCAGAGCAACCCGGAGCGTTCGAATCGAACCGCGTTGCAGTATCAGTAAGGGGGAGGCACGACGGAAGGTCGTGACAGGGGAGTATAGCGCAATTCTGAATTAGCTGCTTGGTTTGCCAAACCGGGTCGCCAGGGCCGGGTGTGAAGCCCTGGTTTCGGGGTCTTCAGGCCCGTGCCCGCTCTGCCACCACCAGGTAGCTGTCAAACGGCATCTTGCCGTGCAGCGAGCGGATGCTGACCGAAAGACCGGCGGCCTCGAGCTGCCCGCGCAGCTCGTCGGCACTGGGATAGTGCTGGGCGCCCACCCGCATCCAGCCACTGGCGCTCAGGAAGAACTCCGAAACGCGCGTGAGGGCATAACGCCAGCTGCGTTCGCGCAGCACGTTGCGTATCACCAGCAGGCCGCCCGGGGCGACATGCACCATGGCGTTCTCCAGCAATGCACGCTGGCCGTCGCGGGGCAGGTAGTGCAGCACGTCGAGCAGGGCCACATGGCCGCGTATGGGCTGCTCCGCCACACCATCGGTCTGGCGCAGCTGCAGCACGCCATCGAGACCCGATTGCCGCAAGGCGCGGTTGCCAGCGTCGATCTTGCGCGAGTCGTTGTCCACGCCCAGGTAGCGCGTGACGACGCCGCGCGCATGCAGGTATTGGCCGAGCAGGCCGATGCCGCAGCCGATGTCCAGCAGTGGCATCGGCCGGTTCATCACCAGGGCCGCCGTCGCCGCGTACGCAGGGTCGGCCGCCAGCTTGCCCTTGACGTAGCGGCGCTGGAGCCAGTGGTCGTACGAGTTGGCGATGCGATACAGGGTGGCATCCATGGGCGACATGTCAGCCCACTCCATGGCTGCGTGATGTGAAGGCGAGCATGCCTTCAAACTTTGGCCGGCACTACTCCCGGCTTGCGCTAGGGCGGCGGTGATGGTTCGCTTGGCGCCCTGCGAGCCGCCCGGGCGGTCGTGATCCTTCACCGTGGAGCAACACATGTCGCCGTTCGCGCCCTTTCGGGAGCTCACCACCACCCAGCGGCACACCGTGCTGGCCAGCTTCCTGGGCTGGACGCTGGATGCGTTCGATTATTTCCTGCTGACCTTCGTAATCGTGGGCGTGGCGCAGGAATTCCACGTCGGCAATCAGGAAGTGGCATTCGGTCTGTTGCTCACGCTGGCGGCGCGTCCCATCGGTGCGCTGTTGTTCGGGCGCCTGGCCGATCGCTATGGCCGGCGTCCCATCCTGATGCTCGATGTGATTCTGTTTTCGGTGTTCGAGCTGGCCACGGCATTCTCCACCTCGCTCACCATGCTGCTGGTGCTGCGTTTCCTGTTTGGCGTGGCGATGGGCGGCGAATGGGGCATCGGCGCATCGCTGGCGATGGAATCGATTCCGCCCAAGGCGCGCGGCGTGGTGTCGGGCCTGTTGCAGAGTGGCTACCCGGTCGGGTTCTTCCTGGGCGCGCTGGTGAACTGGCTGCTGGTCGATCACATCGGCTGGCGCGGGTTGTTCATCGTCGGCGCCTTGCCCGCGCTGCTGGTGTTGTACATCCGCCGCAGCGTGCCGGAGTCGGAAGTTTGGAAACAGGAACGCGCGGCCAAGGACAAAAAGGGCCTGCTCGAATCGATGCGCGGCCACTGGAAGCTCGCCCTCTATCTCATGCTGCTGATGATGGCGTTCAACATGTTCAGCCACGGCTCGCAGGACCTGTACCACACCTTCGAGGAGGAGGGCCTGCATCTGCCCACCGGCTCGGGCGCGGCCTTCATGCTGGTGGCGATGCTCAATCTCGGTGCACTGGTGGGCGGCCTGTTCTTCGGCGCGTTGTCGGAGCGCATCGGCCGGCGCAAGGCCATCATCCTGGCCGCCTTGCTCGCCATTCCGGTGATTCCCCTGTGGATGTACGGCAATACGTTGGCGCTGCTGGCGCTGGGTGCGTTCCTGATCCAGGTGATGGTGCAGGGCGCCTGGGGTGTGGTGCCGACGCACCTCAACGAACTGGCCCCCGAGGGCATGCGGGGCACCTTGCCCGGCTTTGCCTACCAGACCGGCAACCTGCTGGCCGCGGTGACGGCCAATGCCCAGCTGTGGATCGCCCGGCAACATGGCGGCCTGGCATTCGCCATGTCGGCCTGGATGGCCGCCGTCGCCGTGCTGCTGGCCTTCCTGGCCTGGGTGGGTCCCGAGGCCCGTGGCGCCCGCTTTGGCCGCTCCCCGCCGGGCACGGGCGAGTAGCCGGGCAGGCTGCTAGAATTCAGCGTTTGATCCATCACGAGACATGCAATGAAGGCTGGCAAGGACAAGGTCATCTCGCTCCACTACACGCTGACGGTGGACGGTGAAAAGGTCGAGAGCTCCCTCGACCGTAACGAACCGCTATGGGTACTGCTCGGCCACGGCCAGCTGATCCCGGGCCTGGAAAAGGCGCTGGAAGACCATGAAGCAGGCGAAAACCTGCAGGTCGAAGTCGCCGCCGCCGAGGGCTATGGCGAGCGCCAGCCGGGCATGACCCAGCGCGTGCCGAAGAAGTACTTCCAGCAGGCTGCCAAGCTCAAGCCGGGCATGACCACGGTGTTGGCGCTGAAGGAAGGCGGCCACCGCGTGGTGGTGGTGGAGAAGGTCGGCATGACCACGGTCGACGTTGACTTGAATCATCCGATGGCGGGCAAGACGCTGAATTTCGATGTGACCATCAATGAAGTGCGCGATGGGACTGAGGAAGAGATTTCGCATGGGCATGCGCATCCGCCGGGTGCGGAGGTGCACTAATTTTTTCCGTCGGCTTTCTCCTTTGGGGAGGGGCTAGGGATAAAGGTAGGCCTAATAGAAGCCGCTCCAGACGGAGCGGCTTTTTTTTGCTCGTCATCCCGGCGCAGGCCGGGATCCAGTAGCGATCGTCTCCGGTTGTCGCCTTGTCGCCAGCGTGCCGCCTACGCGGCGGGCGTTTMGTCTGCCTGCCGGCAGCCGAGTTACTTTTCTTTGCTTGCCCACGCACGCGCAGGAGCGCGTGCGAACGGCGAAGCCGGCCCGAAGGGCGGAGGGCAGGGTGCCCGGAGTAAAGAAAAGTAACCAAAAGAAAGGGCCCCCGGATGACGCGCCTTCCGGGCCTACGGCCCTCCAGGTGCGCGGGCGGGCTCCGGGGTTTTTCGACAGGACATCCCTGTCCTGTCGAAAAACTGGCCGCATCCATGCGGCCACCCTKCGGGCTTTCCTCCACCCGCCCGCCGCGTCATACGGGGMCCCCGGGGATCAAGAGCCGTACAACGCGACGTCGCTGGGCCAAGCAGCTCCCTTGTAGGAGCGCACTTGTGCGCGACCAGCCGACGGAGCGCTACATCCCAGCGCCTCGGTCGCGCACAAGTGCGCTCCTACAAGGGTTGGCAGGTCTGGGGATAACGGATCAACGTTGCCGGTCGGCTCTTTGTGGGAGCGCACCCTGTGCGCAACGCCTACGAAGCGAAATCTCCAAACCTGCAGATCGCGCACACCGCTGCTCCTGCCTCGCGTCGACACAGGCCACAAACAACAACGGCACCTCGCGGTGCCGTCATCGTTTCCAACCTGGAATACCAGATCAGACCAGCGTGATTTCCACATCCACATTGCCGCGCGTCGCATGCGAATAAGGGCAGATATCACGATGCGCTGTGTCGACCAGTTCCTGTGCCACGGCGCGGTCGATACCCGGCAGATTCACTTCCAGCTTCACGGCGATGCCAAAGCCCGTCGGTTCGCGCGGACCAATGCCCACGTGCGCGGTCACCGAGGCGTCCTTCAGCGTCACGTTCTGCTGGCGGGCCACGAAGCGCACGGCGCCTTCGAAGCAGGCGGCATAACCGGCGGCGAACAGCTGCTCGGGGTTGCTGCCCTGGCCACCCGGACCACCCAGGCCCTTGGGCACGACCAGCTGCAGGTCTAGCACGCCGTCGTCGCTCTTGGCGTGGCCTTCGCGGCCGCCGTGAACGGTGGCGGTGGCGGTGTAGAGAATCTTGCTGATGTTCATGGGTTTAGTCCTCGCTTGGGGAGAGTTGGATCTGTTGGGTAAGTCGCTTCAGTTCATCGCGCAGGGTTTGCATCTGATCGAGTGAGAGCTGCATGCACTGCGCGAGACATTCGGGAATGCCGCTGGCCTTGTCGCGTAGCGCCAGGCCGGCGTCGGTAAGACGGATATCCACCACGCGCTCGTCTTCCTTGCGGCGCTGGCGTGCCACCAGGCCGGCGGTCTGCAGACGCTTGAGCAGGGGTGTGAGCGTTCCGGAATCCAGCTGGAGGCGCTGGCCGAGTTCGCCCACGGTGAGCCCGTCGCGTTCCCACAGCACCAGCATCACCAGGTACTGCGGATAGGTCAGGCCCAGCGGTTCGAGCAGCGGCCGGTACAGCCCCGTGACCGAGCGCGACGCGGCATACAGCGCAAAGCACAGTTGCTGGTCGAGCAGGAGCTGGTTGGGGGTCGGTTGCCGTTTCATAGGAGAGATACTAAGCGCAAAATTAAATTGTGTACAATTCAATTTCTCAATCGAAACGATAGGCGGAGCCTAAAGTGGCCTGGGAATGCGGGGTGTGAAGCGCGACAGGCGTGGCGGCGCGCTGGCTGGCCCGACGAGCGCCGGATCAGTCGAGCAGTCGCTTGCCGAACTCGAAATGGTCGCGCCAGTAGGGGCCGTCGATATCGTCCAGCCTCACCGTGCCGCCGCTGTTGGGCGCATGCACAAAGCGGCCTTTACCTACGTAGACGCCCACGTGGCTGATGCCACCCGAACCACCGAAGAAGACCAGGTCACCGCTCATCAGCTCGTTCATCTGGCGAACCCGCTCGCCGCTCAATTGCGACATTTCACGGGAGCTGTGGGGCAGGCTCAGACCCGCCGCATTGCGGTAGATGTAGTCGACCAGGCCGCTGCAATCGAAGCCGCTGTCGGGCGTATTGCCGCCCCAGCGGTACGGCGTGCCGACCAGCGCGATGGCGCGGAACAACACATCGTTGGCCGTACCGGTGGCGCCGCTAGGGGCGCGAGCGGGCAAATTGGCCAGGGAGGAGCGGGAATCTTTGTAGGTGGGCTCGGGGCGCCGGCTGCTGCTGGCGCAGGCCGCGAGCAGCAGGACGGCGCCGACGACCAGGGCGCGTTGCGCAAGACGCCACCATGCCAAGTGCGCACAGGCAGGATGGGCGAAGTTGGGGCGCATCTCGTCTTCCCTGGTCTTGAGACGAGCCCGAGGTTATCAAATCAATAAGTTGGAAGAAAGTTCTAAGTGATCGCTGGAGGTGCGATCTCCGGACGTCATGAGCCGGGCTGGTTCACGGTGATGCGCCGCTCACTGAGCTTGCGGCCTTCCCTGTCGCGGCTGCTGAGCCTGTACTCGCCCGGCCACAGGTAGAGCGAGTTCATCACGTTGTCGGTCAGCAGCACGTAGCGATCTGCCGGGATGGCGTCGTCGCTCTCATTGGCGTAGCGGGCTTCCACGATGCAGGGGAACTGGCGCTGGCACATCTCACTGGAGATCACCCGGGTCTGCCGTGCGCCACCCAGTTCCAGCCAGTGGGGGCGGCGCTGGTGGCCGGAACGCGGAAGGATCACGTCGACGTCGTGACGATCCGGGTCCGATGCCCACACGCTGCCGTTCTGGCGGCTGAGCAGCACCGAAGGCTTGTCGACGGGGAAGGCGGCGGACAGCTGGTTGTACAGATCCGTCTTGGGCATCGGGCCGATGTCGCGCCACCGAGTCTGGTCGATCGACAGCGGATCGAATCCAGTCAGCTGCTTGAGCTGCATGGCCATCGGCTTGATGGTCTTGCCCAGGTTGCCGACGGCCTTGTCGATATGGGCGTAACCGGCATGCACGAACAGGCGCGCCTTGGGATCGTTCTTGAACACCTGGCGATAGAGCAGCTGCGCCTGGCCCGATTCGCGATCAGCCAGGGCATCGGCGTCGGACTCATAGGCCACCACCTTGAAGCCCAGTCGTATCGCTTCCCGGATGATCTGGCCATAGATCGGCTCGTGCAGATACTCGCTGCCGCTGCTGGCAATGGGATAGCCGCGCTTCATGAGCTCCGTGTCGCCGTTGGCCAGCGCCTCGGCAGCGAAATAGGTGAAGCCCTCCGCGCGCAGCTTCGGCAGCAAGGCCAGCGTGAGCTCACGGGTATGGGCGTCGTGGTGAGCTTCGTTGATC
>NZ_JBFTRY010000101.1:0-12223 GCF_056399745.1 Dyella sp. 01N36 | reverse complement strand
CGACAAACCTACGGAGCGGTACACCGCATCGTGGCTGTCGCGCACAGGGTGCGCTCCCACAGACAAGCCGGCATGGCGGAGGCGCATGCTAAAGCCGATGCGCAGCGASGCCCCGCWTTAAGTCCTCAGCGATTCGGGCGCGTTGCGMAGCGCTTGGAAGTATCCCCTGTGTACCCTCGGAGGTTGTCCCRCAACSACGCGCCTCAAGCGWTCGGGCTTATCCCAACACGATGCTGCGGGCGTTWTAGGCCATTCTCTTTGGGTTACTTTTCTCTTGGGCCAGCAAGAGAAAAGTGACTCGGTCGGCGGCAGCCGATCGAAACGCCCGCCGCGTAGGCGGCCAGATCGCGGGATCGCAACAACTGAGCGAGACTGAAACCTGGGTCTCGGCCCGCGCCGGGATGACGCCAAAGAAGAGACGCTCCCGCGAGCACCCGCCCCTTACCACCGTAAAGGTGGCAATGCCCCAACCCTCTCCCCAAAGGAGAGAGGGAGAAAAGCGTCACCAAGGCAACGCCTCAATATCCACATTCCCCCCACTAAGCACCAACCCCACCCTCTTCCCCCGAAACACCTCCGGCCGCTTCAACACCGCCGCCAACACCGTTGCACTGGAGGTCTCCACCACCAGCTTCAACTCGTTCCACAACAACTTCATCGCCGCGATCACCTCGGCATCACTCACCGTGGTCGCCTCCACCCGATGCATCTGCAGCGCCTCGAAATTCGCTGCGCCAATCAGCGTGCGCAGCCCATCGCAGATCGTATCGGGCACGAACGGCCCCACCCGCGCGCCGGCCGCCAGCGAGCGCGCCGCGTCGTCGGCGCCCATCGGCTCCGCGCCATGGATCTGCAACTGCGGTGCGATGCCGTGCGCTGCGATGGACGTACCCGCGATCAAGCCACCGCCGCCGATCGGCGTGACGACCACATCCAGGCCGCCGCTCTGTTCGAGCAGCTCCAGTACGGCCGTGCCTTGTCCCGCCATCACACGTGTGTCTTCGAAGGGATGGACCAACTCGGCCCCCGTCGCTCGCCGCACTTCATCGGCCTTGGCTTCGCGCGCCGCCTGCGTGGCTTCACAGCGATGGAGGATCGCGCCGGCCCGCTCGATCGCTTCAAGCTTCGTACGCACCGCGCCGTCGGGTACCACGACATGCGCCGGAATGCCGCGCGTCGCAGCCGCCAGGGCCAGCGCATTGCCGTGATTGCCGGATGAATGCGTCACCACGCCGCGCGCGGCCTGCTCATCGTCCATCGACCATACCGCATTGCAGGCGCCGCGAAATTTGAAGGCGCCGCCGCGTTGCAGGTTTTCGCACTTGAAGTAGAGATCCGCGCCGGTCAGCGCATTCAGCGCGACGTTGCGCAGCACCGGGGTCACCACCGCATACGGGGCGATGCGTGCGGCGGCTTCCTGCACCTGCGCAAACGTGGGCAGGGCGGCTCGATGAAAGGAAACGCTCATGGATTGTCGATCTCCACACCACAGGTGAAACGGCGCTCGGCGCCGGGTTCCAGACGAATCGCGTCGGCGCAATCGGGGCGATTGAATGCGTCGGACCAGCTTTCCATCGGTTCCAGCGCCACCGAGCGACGCACGTCGCGCGTCACCGTGTCGGCGGTGAAGGCCAGCATCACCCCGGACGGCTGCCATACGGCAATCCCGATGCCGCCCTGCGGGTCGCGCAGGCGCGTGCGTGCACGGCCATCGGTGTCGCGGCGCAGATCGGCAAACGCGTGGTTGAGTTCGCGACGACCAATGGCCTGCATCGTGCGGAAATCCAATTCCGGCGCATGCTCCAGCGGCGCACGGGCGCCGGCCCCGGCGATCGGGATGAAGGCCTCGTCGGTACGCACAAAGCTGTCCGCCGGTATCTGCAACTCCCAGCCCTCGATGGGCGAGTCAGACAATCGGAAATACGGATGCCAACCGAAGAAACACGGCGCCGCGTGCTTGCCCACATTGCGCATCGCGGCTTCAACCGTCAGACCGCTCGCATCCAGCGTGTAACTCACCGCCAGGTCGATGGCAAAGGGATAGCCGGCATGCACACCCGGACGGATCGCCTGGGTGGCGAAGGTGACGCGCGCGCCTTGCTCATCGGCGGCGAGCTGGGTGATGTCGAAGTCGACACCTCGCACAAAACCGTGCCGTGCCGCACGCGCATCGCCTTCGACGCCTGGCTGCAAGTCGTAGGGCTCGCCGTCGAACACGTAGCGCGCGTCGTCGATGCGGTTGGCGAATGGCACCATGATGGCGAAACGGGAGCTGGGCCGGGTGTCGAGTTCACCGGCGTCGCGATAGCCATCGGCGATGTTCCGGGTGCCATGCGGCGAGGGCACTTCGAAGCTCAGCAGGGTCGCGCCGCGTCGCGCGATGCGCACGCTATGGCCCCGCGCCGGGTCGGTCAGCACCGCGATCTCGTGCACGCCCAGTTTTCCGCGTTCCGCAAGAAACTCCGCCATTGTCTTGTCCTGCCGGGAAAGGCCCGCATGTTAGCCTGACTCATCCCCCGCTTCCGCAGTTTCGGCCCCTCATGAGCATTCGCAACGACATCGCCTCCCCCGTGATCCGGCTCAGCGATTACCGCGCCCCGGCCTGGCTCGTGAACAAGATCGAGCTGGACTTTGACCTGGGCATCGATAACGCCGAGGTCACCTCGCGCCTGCACCTGCAGCGCGATCCTGCCCAGCAGGAGCCGCTGCGGCTGGACGGCGAAGGCCTGGAATTGCTGTCGATCTCGCTGGACGGCCAGCCCCTGCCCGAGCACGCCTGGCGTGTCGCCGAGAACGTGCTCGAAGTGGATGGCGCGCGCGACGGCAGCGTGCTGGAAACGCGCGTGCGCGTGCAGCCGGCGGCCAATACCGCGCTGGAAGGCTTGTATCTGTCCGGATCGCGCGAGGCTGGCTTCCTGTTGACCCAGTGCGAGGCCGAAGGCTTCCGCCACATCACCTACTTCCCTGATCGCCCGGACGTGCTGAGCAGCTACACCGTCACCCTGCGCGCCGATCGCGAGCGCTTTCCGGTGCTGCTGGCCGGCGGCAATCCCGATGGCCACGGCGAGCTGGAAGGCGGTCGCCATTGGGCGCGCTTTGTCGACCCGCACCCCAAGCCCAGCTATCTGTTTGCGCTGGTGGCCGGACGCCTGCAGAAGATCACGCGCGACTACGTCACCCACAGCGGCCGCCACGTGCAGCTGGTGATCTGGGCCGAGCCTGATGCGATCGGCCAGTGCGGTTACGCCATGGATGCGCTGGAGCGCTCCATGCGCTGGGACGAAGAAACCTATGGTCGCGAATACGACCTCGATGTGTTCCATGTCGTCGCCACGCATGACTTCAACATGGGTGCGATGGAGAACAAGGGTCTCAACATCTTCAATGCGAAGTACCTGCTGGCCGACCCCGACAGCAGCACCGACGACGAATACCGCGCAGTGGAAGCGGTGGTTGCGCACGAGTACTTCCACAACTGGAGCGGCAACCGCGTCACTTGCCGCGACTGGTTCCAGCTGTCGCTGAAGGAAGGCCTCACGGTATTTCGCGAACAGCAGTTTTCGGCGGACATGAATTCAGCGCCGCTCAAGCGCATCGAAGATGTCGCGCTGCTGCGCCGCGCACAGTTCCCCGAGGACGCCGGCCCGCTCGCGCATCCCGTACGCCCCGCGCAGTACAGCGAGATCAACAATTTCTACACGGCAACTGTCTACGAGAAGGGCTCCGAGCTCGTACGCATGGTGGCCGGCCGGCTGGGGCGCGAGGGATTCCGCCGCGGCATGGATCTGTACTTCTCCCGCAACGACGGTCGCGCCGCCACGCTTGAGGATTTCCTCGGCGCGCTTGGCGAAGCCAACGGCATCGATCTGATGCCGTATCTGGCGTGGTACGCGCAGGCCGGTACGCCGCGTGTGACGGCGCGCGGTCACTACGATGCCGCGCATCGCAGCTACACGCTGACCCTGTCGCAACACACGCCGCCCACGCCCAGCCAGCCGACCAAGCAGCCCTTGCCGATACCGGTGAAGCTGGCGCTGTTCGATCGCCATGGGCACATGATGCCCTTGCACCTGCCGGGCGGCGATGCCGATGCATCGGGCGCCACCGAGCGCGTGATCGTGCTGGATCGCGCCGAGCAATCGTTTGTGTTCCAGCAGGTCGCATCCGCGCCCGTGCCTTCCCTGCTGCGCGGTTTCTCCGCGCCGGTGATTCTGGAGTGCGACTACTCCCCCGCGGAGCTGGCGCTGTTGCTGCGTCACGACGTGGATGGCTTCAACCGCTGGGAAGCGGGGCAGCAACTGGCGGCGCGCGCGTTTGACAATCTGCGCGACGGCGATGCCACGCACGCGCTGGATGCGTGGTGCGATGCGCTGGCCGCCCTTTTCGGGGAAAGCGCCATCGACGATGCCCTGCTGGCCGACCTGCTGACGCCGCCCAGCGAGATCGAACTGGCCGAGCGCGAACGCGTGGTCGATCCTTCCCATGTGCACGCGCTGCGCCTGAAGCTGCAGGAACATCTGGCCCTGCGCATTGGCCGCGAAGTGCTGCAGCAGCGCTATGACGCGCTGGTCGCGCACACCCATGTGCAGCTCGACGCCATCAGCCAGGCGCAGCGGCGCCTCAAGCGGCGCGTGCTGGAGCTGATCGCCACGATCGATCCGTGGAGTGCGCAAGCGCTCGCCACACTTCAATACGACAACGCCCCGAGCATGACGGATCGATTGGCCGCACTTTCGGTGCTGGTGCGCGGCAATGCCACCCAGACGCATGCCGCGCTGCTGCATTTCCGCGAACGCTACGCCGACAATCCGCTGGCGATGGACAAATGGTTCTCGGTGCAGACGCAGCTGCCGGGCGATGCGGTGATCGAGCGCGTGCAGGCGCTGGAACTTGATGCCGCCTTCACCATGAAGAACCCCAATCGCGTCACCTCGCTGTTTGGTGCGTGGGCACGCGGCAATCCTGACGGTTTCCACCGTCCGGACGGCAGTGGTTATCAGCTGCTCGCCGAGCGCCTGCAGCGGCTGGATGCGCTCAATCCCCAGGTGGCCGCGCGACTGGCCACGGCGTTCAACGGCTGGCAGCGACTGGAACCCACGCGCCATGCGGCGGCGCGTGCTGCCATCGAATCATTGGCGGCGCAGCCTCATCTCTCGCGCAATCTCAGCGAGATCGTGCGCAGCATGCAGCACGGCTAAATCGACTTCGCAAAAGAAAACACCCGAGTGCGTCCCGTCCTTGGACGGGGCACCCGGGCGTAATGAGGTGAATCGAGAGGATGAAACCTGATGAAGCGGTGTTGCTGACGTGCAGGCGCCCGATGTTCCGGTCGTCCCAAACTGGCGGCCGTCGCGAACGCGACGATCAGATCGCCAGTTGTGCCAATTCGTCGCGCAAGCGGGTCATGCGTGAGAGCAGACGCGGGCGCAGGGCCTGGCGTTCGTTCTCGCTGCGTTCTTCCAGATAGTCCATGGCCATTTCGACGCGGCCAAGTTCGATCAATAGATCGTGGTGCGGATAAACCGGTTGCAGTTCGACGCTCAATTCCATGACGTTAATCCCCCAAACCATAGCCTTGTCCGGCATGGGAGCAGAAGCAATGCGCGTGCCAGCCGCGTGACCGCCATCACATTCATTTTGGGGCTGGATCACGGAATGACGCTGTACGTCATGAGGTGCCAAGACTCGGCACAAACGGGCGTTTTAGTCACTCCACGTTCACGCGTAAGGGGTAAATATCGCCCCCAAGACGCGCAGCAACTTGCTGCTGCCAGTGACGAATTTTCGGTTTCTGGCGCCCGGCAACACGGTCATCCTGGATTCCCCCTGTTCCTGAGACCGCCGGGCGCCAGATCTTATCCAGAGCGCTTGCAGGCTCATTGCGACCCTACAAGGCTTAGAAAAGGCGACGGCGCCCCGAGGGGCGCCGTCTTGCTTCCTCTCCCCGGCACGCGATCGAACCCCTGTCGTTCGATCTCGGCGCGCATGAAGCGCAGCTTCTGCCCGTGGAAAGTGCACGGAAGTAAAGGCAGGAAGCGTGCCAACGGCCAAAGTGCCGTCACGGAGTTACCATAAGCGTCCAACTTGGTCCAAACCTGCGCTTCCGGGGCAGTTTTCTATGTTTCACCCAGTTTCCTACGACGTCATTGTGGTCGGTGGCGGCCATGCCGGTACCGAGGCTGCGCTTGCCGCGGCACGGACGGGCGCGCGCACGCTGCTGCTGAGCCACAACATCGAAACGATCGGCCAGATGAGCTGCAACCCGGCCATCGGCGGTATCGGCAAGGGTCACCTGGTCAAGGAAATCGACGCACTCGGCGGCGCCATGGCGCAGGCGGCGGATCGCGCCGGCATCCAGTGGCGCACGCTCAACGCCTCCAAGGGGCCGGCCGTGCGTGCCACGCGCTGCCAGGCCGATCGCTCCCTGTACAAGGCGGCGATCCGCCGGATGGTGGAAACCCAGCCGAACCTGGAGCTGTTCCAGCAGGCGGTGGATGACCTGATCCTCGAGGGCGGCCGCGTCACCGGCGTGGTGACCCAGATGGGCCTGTCCTTCCACGCCCGCGCCGTGGTGTTGACCGCGGGCACCTTCCTCGCCGGCAAGATCCATATCGGCCCCGCGCAATACGCCGGCGGCCGCGCCGGCGATCCGCCCGCCAGCACGCTGGCTCTGAAGCTGCGCGAACTGCCGGTGGCCGCCGACCGCCTCAAGACCGGCACGCCGCCGCGCATCGACCTGCGCAGCATCGACTTCACCGGCCTGGAAGAGCAGCCCGGCGACAACCCCGCGCCCGTGTTCTCGTACCTGGGCTCGCGCGAGGATCATCCGCGCCAGGTCAGCTGCTGGATCACGCATACCAGCGAACACACGCACGAGCTGATCCGCGGCTCGCTCGATCGCTCACCRCTGTACAGCGGCCAGATCGAAGGCRTGGGCCCGCGCTACTGCCCCTCGATCGAGGACAAGGTGGTGCGCTTCGCCGAGAAGAGCTCGCACCAGATCTTCATCGAGCCCGAGGGCCTGGACACTTTCGAGGTCTATCCGAACGGCATCTCCACCTCGCTGCCGTACGACGTGCAGCTGGCGCTGGTGCATTCGATCAAGGGCTTCGAGAAAGCGCACATCACGCGCCCGGGCTACGCCATCGAGTATGACTATTTCGATCCGCGCGGCCTGCATCCGTCGCTGGAGACCAAGACCATCCCGGGCCTGTATTTCGCGGGCCAGATCAATGGCACCACGGGATACGAGGAGGCGGCCGCGCAGGGCTTGATTGCCGGCCTCAATGCCGCGCTGGCGGTGAAGGGCGAAGCGCCATGGCATCCGCGTCGCGACGAGGCCTATATCGGCGTGCTGATCGATGATCTCACCAGCAATGGCACCATCGAGCCGTATCGCATGTTCACTTCGCGCGCGGAGTATCGCCTGCATTTGCGCGAGGACAATGCGGATCTTCGTCTCACCGAAACCGGCCATCGCCTCGGCGTGGTGCCGCAGGCTCGCTACGATGCACTGCGCGCCAAGCGCGACGCGGTGGAACGCGAAACGCAGCGACTCGGCGCCATCTGGGCCGCGCCCGCGAATGCGCTCGGCGCCACTGTCGCGCAGCAGCTTGGCATCACGCTGAGCCGCGAGACCAACGTGCTGGACTTGCTGCGTCGTCCCGAGCTCGATTACGCCACGCTCACGACCGTCGACGGCATCGGTCCGGCGGTTGACGACGCCAGCGTGGCCGAGCAAGTGGAGGTGCAGACCAAATACGCCGGTTATCTCGAGCGCCAGCGCGAAGAGATCGAGCGCCAGCGTCGCCACGAGCAGACGGCGATACCCGGCAGCTTCGACTACGACAAGGTGCGCGGCCTCTCTGCCGAGGTGCTGCTGAAGCTCAAGCGCGTACAGCCGCAAACCATTGGCCAGGCCGCGCGCATCAGCGGCGTCACGCCTGCCGCCATTTCGCTGCTGCTGGTGCACCTCAAGCGCCGCGACGCCGCCTGATTCGGGATCTTTGCTGCACCAGGACGGCCTGCCCGCATGGCATCATGCGGGCCTGACGATGCATCTCGGAGCGCACCATGGAAGTTTGGATCGGACGGGACGGCGAGCGACACGGCCCTTACAAGGAAGTGGATATCCGCCAGTGGCTGCGCAGCGGACAGATCAGCCCTGACGATCTGGGCTGGTATGAAGGCATGACGGACTGGGCGCCGCTGTCGTCGCTGTTCCCCGAAGAGTCGCAGGTCGAGCCGCCGGCATTTTCGCCTGCGCCCCCGGCACCGCCCTATGCCGCGGCCCCCGCGACATCGTATGGCGGCAGCAGCGCCGTGGCCGCGCTGGACGACTACGCCGGCTTCTGGAAGCGACTGGCGGCCTACATCCTGGACGCGCTGGTGCTTTGGATCCCCAACACGATACTCAGCAATATGCTTGGCGCCAGCAAGGCCGCCGAGGCCTATGTGCAGGCCAAGCTCGCTGCCGGCGACGATCCGCACCTGGTGCTGCAGGCGCTCGATACCTATATGAACGCGCTGTGGCCCGCACTGATCGCGCAGACCATCCTGGCGTGGCTGTATTTCGGCCTGTGCGAGAGCTCGGCATGGCAGGGCACCTTGGGCAAGCTGGCCCTGGGCATCCGCGTCACCGACATGGACGGCAATCGCATCAGCTTCATGCGTGCCACCGGCCGCTATTTCGGCAAGATTGTCAGTGCGCTGATCTTTTGCTTCGGCTTCCTGATGATTGCCTGGACCCAGCGCAAGCAAGGCCTGCACGACATGCTCGCAAAGACGCTCGTGCTCAATGGCCGCGCCAGAGACGTCGCCACGACGACGCGTCGCACGGACCCCGGCAACAGCGACAGCTCGTTCAACGCCTGAGCCATCGAACCTTGGTGATAGAGGCTTTGGTCGTAGGGGCTTTCTCGCCGTGAGACGTCCCGCCGTGGCAACACGGCGGAACTGACATCGCGGGCACATCACATTCACGCACGCGTTGCATCTGCTCGGCCAATGGGCCATGCCTTCGGTGGCGAGCTGGCCCATTGGCAAATGGACGTCCGATCGCTTTGCCGCGCAATTCATGCACCTGCGCGCACGTTATGACCTATGGCGGATGCGCGTATTTGCGTAAGTAGCGCATGCTTGTCATACAGGGGGCCGTGCACCAGGCAAGCTCATGGCCCAGTCACATGCTGATTGCGGCTGGATTTACCAGTGCGACGACCTCGTCGTCGATCCGCGCGCACACCGTCTCGAACGGGCAGGCAGCCGGATTTCCGTCGAGCCCAAGGCTTATGCGGTGCTGGTGGTCCTGCTGCAACAAGCCGGCGAAGTGGTCGGCAAAGACACCTTGCTCGATGCCGCATGGGGACATCGGCACGTCACTCCTGGCGTACTCACCCGCGTGATCTCGCACTTGCGGCACGCGCTGGGCGATTGCGCGTCGCAGCCGCGCTATATCGCCACCGTGCACAGCCTGGGCTATCGCTTCATCGGCGAGGTGCATCGCGTCCCGTCCAGCGCGACGCCGGCCGACGAGCCGCTGCCGGATGTCGCAAGCAATGATGATTCGACCGCCACCGCAAAAACGCCGGCACTCGCACCTGCACCCGTACGGGCCCCACCACGCTCCGGCCGCTGGCTGGCGGCGGCGATCACGCTGGCGGTCATCGTGGCGGTGCTGGCGGCGTTCAGCCTGTGGCATCCACCCGCGGATGCAGGGCGTGCGCCGCACGTGACGCCACAACCGGCGCTCGCGGTGATGCCGGTGGCACGCGAACAGGAGGACGTCCGGCCGATGCGCATGCGCCGCTTGCCGCATTACCGCCGTGTGGCCACGCAATGTCCCGGCGATCACGAGGCCGCGCCTGCCGAGCTTGGCGCAGCGGGCTTTCTGATCCTGCGGCCGAACCAGGCGCCCGCGGCCAATCTGTAAGCACGCATCGACTTGCTATGATCGACGGTCCGGCGGATCGCGTGGCGATCCGTTGTTTTGTCGAACGCTCAGGAATCGTCTTAGCCCCATGCTCAGCATCGAACAACGTATTGCCCAGGACATCGCCGCCAAGCCGGATCAGGTTCATGCCGCGGTGGATTTGCTCGACGGCGGCGCCACCGTGCCGTTTATCGCGCGCTATCGCAAAGAAGCCACCGGCGGTCTCGACGACACGCAGCTGCGCCTGCTGGAAGAGCGCCTGCGCTATCTGCGCGAACTCGAAGAGAGGCGCAGCGCGATCCTGGCCAGCGTCGAAGAACAGGGCAAGCTCAGCGATGCGCTGAAGAACGACATCCTCTCGGCCGACACCAAGGCGCGCCTGGAAGACTTGTACCTGCCGTACAAGCCCAAGCGCCGCACCAAGGCGCAGATCGCCCGCGAAGCCGGCCTGGAGCCGCTGGCCCTGGGCCTGCGCGAAGATCCCACGCAGTCGCCGGAAGCGGCCGCCGAGTCCTATGTCGACGCCGACAAGGGCGTGGCCGATGTGCGCGCTGCGCTGGATGGCGCGCGCGCCATCCTCATGGAGTCCATTGCCGAAGACGCCAGCCTGGTCGGCGAGTTGCGCCAGTGGCTATGGGATAAAGGCCAGATTCGCGCCAAAGTGGTTGCAGGCAAGGAAAACGAAGGCGCGAAATTCCGCGACTACTTCGACCACATCGAACCGATCGGCAAGATCCCCTCGCATCGCCTGCTCGCGCTGATGCGCGCGCGCAACGAAGGCGTGATCGAATTGGAGCTCTCACCGGCGCTGGACCTGGAACAGGGTCACGTCGAAGGCGAAGGCCGCGTGGCCGCGCATGCGGGCATTCTCGATCGCGGTCGTGCCGCTGATGCCTGGCTGCGCGAAACCGTGCGCATGACCTGGCGCGTGAAGCTGCATCTGCATCTCACGCTCGACCTGTTCGGCCGCGTGCGCGAAGGCGCGGAAGACGAAGCGATCCGCGTGTTCGGCGACAACCTCAAGGACCTCATGCTCGCCGCCCCCGCCGGCGCCAAGAGCGTGATGGGCCTGGACCCGGGCATCCGCACCGGCGTGAAAGTGGCCGTGGTGGATGCCACTGGCAAGCTGCTCGGCACCGATACGATTTATCCGCACGAACCACGCCGCCAGTGGAACGAATCGCTGGCTGCCCTGGCACGCCTTTGCCAGAAGCACGGCGTGGATCTGATCGCGATCGGCAACGGCACGGCCTCGCGCGAAACCGACAAGCTGGCTGGCGAACTGATCAAGGGTCTGGCCAAGACGCATCCGGAGCACAAACTTTCCAAGGTCGTGGTGAGCGAAGCGGGCGCGTCGGTGTACTCCGCCTCAGAAGTCGCCTCCAAGGAGTTTCCGGATGTGGACGTGAGCTTGCGCGGTGCGGTATCCATCGCGCGTCGCCTGCAGGACCCGCTCGCCGARCTGGTGAAGATCGAACCCAAGCCCATCGGCGTGGGCCAGTACCAGCACGAYGTGAACCAGGTGAAGCTGGCGCGCGCACTCGATGCACGCGTGGAAGACTGCGTGAACGCGGTAGGCGTGGATGTGAACACCGCGTCGGCAGCGCTGCTGTCGCGCGTCGCGGGCCTGAGCATCAGCGTGGCCGAGAACGTCGTGAAGCATCGCGATGCCAACGGTCCGTTCGCCAACCGCAAGGCGCTGCTGAAGGTGCCGCGTCTGGGCGACAAGGCATACGAGCAGTGCGCAGGCTTCCTGCGCGTGCCCAACGGCGACAATCCGCTCGATACCAGCGCCGTGCATCCGGAAGCTTATCCGGTGGTCGAACGCATCATTGCCCAATGCGGCCGCGAAGTGCGCTCCATCATGGGCGACACCAGCTTCCTGCGCGGCCTCAAGGCCGAGCAGTTCACCGACGAGACGTTCGGCCTGCCGACCGTGCGCGACATCCTCAAGGAACTGGAGAAGCCCGGCCGCGACCCGCGCCCGGAATTCGTGGCGCCCAGCTTTGCCGAGGGCGTGGAAGACGTGAAGGACCTGCGTCCCGGCATGGTGCTGGAAGGCCGCGTAACCAACGTGGCGGCCTTCGGCGCGTTCGTCGACATCGGCGTGCACCAGGACGGCCTGGTGCACGTCTCGGCCCTGTCGCACACCTTCGTCAAAGACCCGCGTGATGCCGTGAAAGCCGGCGACATCGTCAAGGTGAAGGTGATGGAGGTCGACCTGCCACGCCAGCGCATCGGCCTGTCCATGCGCCTGGACGACGAACCGGGCCAGCAGGTCCGTGGCCGTGG
>NZ_JBFTRY010000100.1:0-12380 GCF_056399745.1 Dyella sp. 01N36 | reverse complement strand
CCCTGTGCGCGACAAACCTACGGAGCGGTACACCGCAGCGTGGCTGTCGCGCACAGGGTGCGCTCCCACATGAGGTATCGAACAAAAAAAGCCCCGGTTTGCGCCGGGGCTTTTTTTATCGAAGCGGCGCGTCGATCAGCCGCCCAGCTTCTCCGCCAACAGCTTCTCCAGCTTGCGCTGATCCACAGCAAACTTGCGGATACCGTCGGCAAGCTTGTCGGTGGCCATGGGGTCTTCGTTGTGGCCCCAGCGGAATTGCGCTTCGGTGATTGGCTTGGGAGCCGCCTGAGTCGCACCGTTGTCATTGAGTGCGCGCTGCAGCGGTGCGCTGTCCTGGTCGAGTTTTTCGAGCAGGTCGGGGCTGATGGTGAGGCGGTCGCAGCCGGCGAGGGCCTGGATCTGGCCGATGTTGCGGAAGCTGGCGCCCATCACCACGGTCTTGAAGCCGTGCTGCTTGTACCAGCTGTAGATGCGGCGCACCGACAGCACGCCCGGGTCTTCTTCCGGCGCGTAGGTCTTGGTGGCGGTGTTGGCGACGTACCAGTCCATGATGCGGCCGACGAAGGGCGAGATCAGGAACACGCCGGCTTCGGCGCAGGCCACCGCCTGCTCGAAGGAGAACAGCAGGGTGAGGTTGCAGTTGATGCCGCGCTTTTCCAGCTGCTCCGCAGCGCGGATGCCTTCCCATGTGGAGGCTAGCTTGATGAGGATGCGGTCGCGCGACACGCCGTGCTCCGCATACAAGCCGACCAGGCGCTCAGCCTTGGCGATGGAGGCATCCACGTCGAACGACAGGCGCGCGTCCACTTCGGTGGAGACGCGGCCGGGCACGATGTCGACGATCTTGCGACCCACGGCGACGGCGAGGTGATCGCTGGCGTCCACCAATTGCTGTCCGCGCGAGTTGCTCTGGCCCTTGGCCCACGCCACCGACTCTTCGATCAGCGGCGCGAACTTCGGATTCTCGATGGCCTTGAGCAGCAGCGACGGGTTGGTGGTGGCATCCACCGGGCGCCAGCGGGCGATGGCTTCGATATCACCGGTGTCGGCGACCACGGTGGTGTACTGGCGCAGTTGTTCGAGTTGGGAAGACACGACGATATCCGGCTTGGAAAACGCTGATTGTCCACCCTAAGCGTCGCGCGGCAAAGTCGATTCTGAGGTGGTCCGCTCATCGATCCCGGTGACGATGCGGGCATGGCGCTGGTAGGTCCAGTACGCCCAGGCCCAGTCCAGCATCACCACCAGCCGGTTGCGGAAGCCGATCAGGAAGGCGATGTGGGCGATCAGCCAGACCCACCAGGCCAGCAGGCCCGAGAGCTTCACGCGTCCAAACTGGGCGACGGCGGCCATGCGCCCGATGGTGGCGAGCGAGCCGTCGTCGCGATAACGGAAGGGTTTTGTGGCGGTCTCGCCGCGCAAGCGCGTCTTGAGCGTGGCCGCGGCATGGTGCCCCATCTGCTTGGCGGCTGGCGCCACGCCGGGCACGGGTTTCCCGTCGGCCTGGGTCACGCTCGCCAGGTCGCCGATCACGAAGACTTCGAGATGGCCGGGCAGGCTGAGGTCCGGTTCGACCAGTACGCGTCCGGCGCGATCGACCGGCGCGCCAAGGCGGGCGCCCAGCGGCGAGGCCGCGACGCCGGCCGCCCACAGCACGGTGCGTGCCGGATACGGCGTTTCGCCCAGCATCACGCCGTGCTCGTCGATGGCGGTGACGGAGGTGTTCAAACGCACTTCTACACCCAGCTTTTCCAGCTGGCGCCTAGCCTTTTCGGTGAGGTCGGGGGCGAACGCCGGCAGCAGTTTCGGGCCGGCCTCGACCAGCAGCACGTTTGCCATGCGCGGATCGGCGCGACGAAATTCGCGTGGCAAGGTGTGGCGTGCGATCTCGGCGAGCGTGCCGGCAAGTTCTACACCAGTGGCGCCGCCGCCGACCACCACGAAATTGAGCCAGGCCTGCCGCTTCGCCGGATCCTCTTCACGCTCGGCGCGTTCGAACGCGATCAGCACGCGACGGCGGATGGTGAAGGCGTCTTCCAGCGTCTTCAGCCCCGGCGCATAGCGTTCCCACTCGTCATGTCCGAAGTAGGCATGCGTGGCGCCGGTGGCGACGATCAGGGCGTCATAGGGCAGTTCGCCTTGCGCGAGATGCACGATGCGACGATCGAGGTCGACGTCGAGCGCTTCGTCCATCAGCACTGTGACGTGTTTGTCCTTCTGCAGGATCTGCCGCAAGGGCGCCGCGATCGACGGCGCGGAAAGGCCCGCCGTGGCGACTTGGTAAAGCAGCGGCTGGAACAGATGATGGTTGCGACGGTCGATCAGCGTAACGCGGACATTGGCGTCGGCGAGTTCACGCGCAGCGGCCAGGCCGCCGAAACCGCCGCCGAGGATGACGACATGGGGACGTGGGTCGGACGATGCGTTGCCTTCCATCGGATGCTCCTACCTGAGGTGAGTATCGTGGAGGTCGCGCCGTCGTCGCCCGGTCAATAGAGATCGATCGGGTCCACGTCGAGCGACCAGCGCACGCGACGCGCCGAAGGCAGCGTCGACAATGCGGGATACCAGGGACGCAGAGCGCCATGCAGCGCGCCGCGCGTCTCCGCTTCAATCAGCAACTGCCCGCGATGGCGACCGGCGCGCAGCGGCATGGGTGCAGGCATCGGCCCGGCGAGCTGCAGCGGCAGGCCAGCCAGCGCCTGCGCCGCCTCGGCGAGGAAGGCATCGACGTGCTCGCGCTGGTGCGCATCGGCACGCAGCAGCACCTGATGTCCGTACGGCGGCAGCTGCACGGTGCGCCGTTCCTCGAGCAGGCTCTGCGCCGACGCGGCATAGCCTTGCGAGAGCAGCTGGCGCAGCAGCGGGTGATCCGGATGATGGGTCTGCAGCAGCACGCGGCCCGGTTTCTTGGCGCGGCCCGCGCGACCAGCCACCTGTACAACAAGTTGCGCGAGTCGCTCGCTGGCGCGGAAGTCCACGCTGAGCAAGCCCTCATCCACGCCGACGATGGCGACCAGGGTGAGGTTGGGCAGGTCGTGGCCCTTGGCCAGCATTTGCGTGCCGACCAGGATGGCGGGCTTGTCGTCGTGCAAGCCTTCCAGCAGTTGTTCGAACGAATCGCGGCGACGCGTGGTCTCGCGATCGATGCGCAACACCGGCACGTCGGGGAACTGCGCCGTCAATGCTTCTTCCAATCGTTCGGTGCCCTGGCCCTGCGGCTTGAGATCCGGCGCCGTGCATGAAGGGCATTGCGCCGGCGGGCGCGCGGTGTAATCGCAGTGATGGCAAATCAGCGCGCGACGCCCGGCATGGAAGGTCATCGGGTGCTCGCAACGCGGACACTCCGCGTGCCAGCCGCAGCTGTAGCACAGCAGCACCGGCGCATAGCCGCGACGATTGCGGAACACCAGCACCTGTTCGCCGCGCGCCACGGTGTCGCCCACCGCGGCGAGCAGGGCAGGCGAGAGACCGTGGTCGAGGCGTTGCGCACGCATGTCCACGATCTGCACCTGCGGTGCGCGCACGGCGCCCGGTCGCGCACGCAGATGCAGCGCGCGATAGCGGCTCGCCTGCACGTTGGCCAGCGATTCGAGCGAGGGCGTCGCGGAGCCGAGCACCACCGGGATATTCAGCGCACGGCCACGCAGTATGGCCAGGTCGCGTGCGTGATAGCGAAAGCCTTCCTGCTGCTTATAGGCGCTGTCGTGTTCTTCATCCACCACGATCAGGCCGGCATGCGGCAGCGGCGTGAAGATGGCCGAGCGTGTGCCAAGAATCACCTTGGCCTCGCCCGTCCGCGCGCGCAACCAGGCGCGTGCGCGATCGCCTTCGGCCAGGTTGGAATGCAGCACCTGCACGGCGACGCCCAGGCGATCGCGCAGCCGGCGCACGGTTTGCGGCGCGAGGCCGATTTCCGGCACCAGCAGCAGTGCCTGCTTGCCTTGCGCGATCACGTTTTCGATCAGGGCGAGATAGACCTCGGTCTTGCCGCTGCCGGTGACCCCGTCGAGCAGAAACGGCTGAAAGCGGCCGAGCGATTCGCCGATCGTCTGCACGGCCTGCTGCTGCTCGTCGCTCAGCGAGGGTGCTTCGGTGAGGCGGGGTGGTTCGGCGGCATTGGACTGGGTGCGTTCGATCAGGCCGGCCTGCTCAAGGCGTCGCGCCGCATCGCGCCAGCCGGGCAGCATCTCGTGCAGCAGCTCGGCGGTTTGCGGTCCGCGGGAAAGAGCATCGAGCAGGGCGCGACTGCCACCGCGTCGGCTGCCGGCATCCAGCGCGCTGCGTCCGCTCTCGGTGAGCGCCCAGGCTTCGTCATGCAGGTCCGGGAGCGGGCGATCCTCGCGCAAGGCCAGGGGCAGGGCATTGGCATAAGCCTCGCCGGGGGCGCCCAGCCAGTAATCGGCGGCACGGGCGAGGGTGGCCATCAATTCGGCGTCGAGCAAGGGGGCATCGTCGAGCACCCGCAGCACGCGCTTGAGCCGGCCATGACTCACGGCCGACTCCACGTTGGCTTCAACCACCACGCCCACCGACTTGCCCTTGCCGAACGGCACCAGCACACGGCTGCCCGCTACCGCCTCACCGCTGGCCGGCGGCAGATAGTCAAACAAGGTGGGCAGGGGTACCGGCAGGGCGACGCGAAGGACGGCGGGCATGAATACCTCTCGGCACAACAGTGTAACCGGGCCGTTCCACCCCGTCAGATATCAGCCGGATGAAACCCTCTCAAAATCTGTTTGAGGGCTTGGCCGCGGCTTGCAGGGTCTTGCTGCCTCGTCATCTAGGAAAGAGAGCTAAGTGACTATTGGCAGGGGTCTTTTGAGCTTATCCACAAGGTCTGTGGATAACTCTGTGGATGGTGCGTTGAGGGAGGCCTCTAGGGCGCATGAAAACGCCCTTCCGTACGCGCTGTTCAAGTTTTAGCCAGCAACTAAAGCCAAGTAAAAACAGCAACTTAAAATTTTCGCTATGGCGGGGTTCATCTAACTGCCACAGGCATGGGACTTGCCTTGACAGCCGTGTGACGCTGTGCAAAACCCCGCTTGAAAGCGCTTTTGAGGTGCCGCGAAACCGCGCCGCTGCGCGATTTGTGTGTGATTTGTGTCACAAAAGTTCGCGCGGCCGCGGACTAGTTGGCGATGCCCAGAACCGCGGCAAAGGTGAGCGCAAAAGTGGCCATGAAGGTGTAGCACCATCCGACGAACAGGTATTTCAGGATGGTCACGAACCAGCCCTGCCGGTAAACCCGCTTTTGCATGAGCAGCAGATAGGCCAGCGCCCACGCTCCGAGCCCCCAGGCGGCCAGGACAAGGGGCGTGCCCAGCCAGTGGGCGTGGGGCACCAGCCAGCCGTAGAGCAGATACACGCCCATGCCCAGCATCAGGGTCAGGAATAGAAAGGCGTGGCTGTGCAGGGCCACGATCAGGTGTTCCATGTAGAGCCGTCGCTTGAAGATATAGGTGAACTTCAACAACAGGGCGAACAGCGGCATCAGCACGAACATGGTCTGTGGCAGGACGTGGAACACCGCGGCGGTGATGCGCTCCTGCGCCTCCGCCGCGCGCTCGCCGCCGGCCTGGATGTCGGTGACATTGGCCCCGGCCCGCGCCACCGAACGGTTGAGACTGTGGTTGAGCGCTTCGGGCAGCCAGGAGATATGGATGGGCGTCGACTGCAGCGGAATCGATTCGAATTTGGTTTCGGCGACGCCCGTGTCGGTCAACGGCGATGCACCCAGCTGGGTCAGGCGATGGTTGGCGTGGTCGCGCTCGATGCTGAGCGGGCGATTGAAGTTCTTGCTGCCTTTCTCGTCGGACTGGCCGGCGGCCGCCTCGAGGTCCTTGCGCACTTGCGCGTAGTGCGTGCGAACCGCGCTGGGCGTGAGGTCGTGCGCAAATTGCCCGGTACCTTCGCTTGCCTCGCTGTGGACTTTCAGGATGTCCAGATTGCCCACCACCAGATGGCACATGAAGAACGCCAGCAGCGACAGCACGAACATCAAGCGGAACGGCGCCACATAGCGCTGCCGGCGGCCTGAGAAATACTCCAGCGTGAGGAACCCCGGACGCAGGAACAACGGGGGCAGGGTGTGGATCACGCGACCGTCCACATGAAGGACCAGGTCCAGCGTGTCTTCCACCATGTGATGCATGGGGCGCAGCACGGTGTGGATGGACTGCCCGCATTCGTGGCAGAACTCCCCCTGCATCGGCGCGCTGCAATTGGCGCAATGCACGCCTTCGAACGACACGATTTCCTTCTTCATGCGCCTCCCCCGGCAGAATCAGCGGGCGATCTTGGCACAAGCAGCCAGCGCAGACAGCTGCCGTGGGCTCGTTTCCCCAGCCGTTGTCGGAAGGCACGCAGCGGGCCTGCGCTAGAATGTGCGGCCAAGGAGTCTCTTTATGCTGTCTTTCCGCCCCGATCGCGCCAGGGTGGCGCGCGAGGTCGGCGCCACGGTGCGTCTTGCCCTTCCCCTGATCGCCGCGCAGCTCGGAGCGGTGGGTCCCAACGTCGTCGACGCCATGCTCGCGGGGCATCTGAGCGCGCACGTGCAGGCCGCCGTTACCACCTCGATGAGCATCTGGGCGCTGGCCCTGGTCAGTGGCCTGGGCATGATGATGGCGGTACCGCCATCGGTGGCGCAGCTGGACGGCGCCGGTCGTCGCCATGAGGCGGGGGCAGTGTTCGTGCAGGCGATGTGGCTGGCCTTGGGCATGGGCATCGTGCTGTGGTTTCTGGTGCGTCATGCGACGCCATTGATCGACTGGATCGGCGTGGTCCCTTCGCTGCGCGCGGACGTGACCCGTTTCCTGCACGCCATCAGCTGGGCTGCGCCCGCGTTGACGAGTTATTTCGCGATACGCGGCCTGTCCGAAGGCCTGTCGATGACGCGTCCCTCGATGTATTTCAGCTTTGGCGGCCTGGCGGTGCTGGCACCGCTGGGCTACGTGCTGATGTACGGCAAGCTGGGCCTGCCAGCGTTGGGTTCGCTGGGCAGCGGCATCGCCACCGCCACGGTGCTCTGGCTGGAAATGCTGGCATTCCTGTGGTTCGTGCTCAAACATCCGGCCTACAACGACGTCAATCTGCGTGGCGGGCTGGCTTGGCCCAAGCCAAAAATGATCCTCGAGCTGTTGAAGATCGGCGGCCCGATGTCGATCACCCTGCTCGCCGAGGGCGGCCTGTTCGTGGCAGTGGCGCTGGTCCTTGCGACGCTGGGCGAGACGGTGGAGGCCAGCCATCAGGTGGCGCTGAATGTGGCGACGGTGGCTTTCATGGTGCCGCTTGGCCTTTCGATGGCGATCACTGTGCGGGTAGGCAATGCCGTCGGCCGCGGTGATGCGCAGGGCGTGCGTTACGCCGGCCTTTGTGGCGTCGGATTGGCGGTCTGCGTGCAGATCGTCTCCTCGACCGTGATGCTGACCGTCCCTCACTTGCTGGCGCGCCTGTACACGCATGACGCGGCAGTGATCACGCTGGCGGTGCAGCTGATGGTGCTCGCGGGGCTGTTCCAGTTCCCGGACGGCATCCAGGTGACCTCCAACGGCGCGCTGCGCGGATTGAAAGACACCCGCGTGCCCATGGTGATCACCCTGTTCGCCTACTGGGGCGTGGGGATGCCGATCGGGTGGTGGCTTGCGTTCCACCATGGCATGGGCGCCCGTGGCATGTGGATCGGCCTGATCGCCGGTCTCACCGTGGCCGCCGTGCTGCTGCTCACGCGCTTCTGTCGCCGCGCGTTTCACCACCAGTGGCCGCTCCCCACCTGACCCAGGACTGAGGCTTTCGGCGCAGCCGGCGACCGCCAATGGCGGCAACCGCCATGTGCCGTTTGCCCCACATGACCTGCGCCCCGCGAACAGCTACGCTGTGATGGTCATCCTGAGGAACCAAGCAATGACGGAGCGCCGCCCCAACGGTTTTTGGGCCTTTCTCTGCGTCCTCGGGCGCGGCATCAACATCGTCAGGCTGACCATACTCAACCTGGTGTTCTTTGCGCTGCTGCTGATCGTGCTGCTGATCATCCTGGTCGGCTTTGCCGGCGCACGCACCGAGCACTTCATCCAGAGCGACAGCGTGCTGGTCATCCAGCCCAAGGGCGAACTGGTCGAGCAGTACAGCATCGAGCCGATGCAGCGTGCGCTGGCCAGCCTGTCGGGCAATCCGCCCAAGCAGATCCAGCTGCGCGACCTGATCGGCTCGATCGACGCGGCCGCCAAGGACTCGCGCATCACCCGCATCCTGCTCGAGCCCAGCGAGCTGCAGGGCGGCGGCTTTGCCGCGCTGCGCGAGGTAGGCGCCGCGCTCGATCGCTTCCGTGCCGCGGGCAAGCCCGTGATCGTGTGGTCGCCCAGCCTGGACCAGGGCCAGTACTACCTCGCCGCCCATGCCGACCGCGTGCTGGTCGATCCGCAAGGCGGCGTGATGATCACCGGCCTAGCCAACTACCGGCTGTTCTACAAGGACCTGCTCGACAAGCTGGGCGTAGACGTGCACCTGTTCCGCGTCGGCCAGTTCAAGAGCGCGGCAGAGCCTTACATCCTCGACCATGCCTCGCCCGAATCGAAGGAAGCGGACAGCTTCTGGATGGGCGGCCTGTGGGATACCTACATCAACGAAGTGGCCAAGCTGCGCAAGCTCGATCCGGCCACGCTGCGTCTGGACATCGACTCGCTGCCCGAGAAGATCGCCAGCGCCAAGGGTGACCTGGGCCAGCTCTCGCTCGACCAGCATCTGGTCGACGGCGTGGCCACGCCGGCCGAAGTCATTGCGATGATGCGCAAGGAAGGCGTACCCGCCGGCAAGAAGGGCGAGGGTTTCCGTCAGGTCTCGCTGCAGCGTTATGCCGATACCATTTCCGAAGACAGCTCGACGACGCCGGGCGTGTCGGTGGTGGTGGCCGAAGGCGAGATTTCCGGCGGCAAGCAGCCGCAGGGCACCGTGGGTGGCGATTCCACCGCGGCCTTGATCCGCGCTGCACGCGAAGACAAGCGCACCAAGGCGCTGGTCTTGCGCGTGAACTCGCCGGGTGGCGAAGTCTATGCGGCCGAGCAGATTCGCCGCGAAGTGGCGTTGACGCGCGAGGCCGGCATTCCGGTGGTGGTATCGATGGGCAACGTGGCCGCCAGCGGTGGCTACTGGATCTCGATGAATGCCGATCGCATCTACGCCGAGCCCAATACCATCACCGGTTCCATCGGCATCTTCGGCATGGTGCTCACCGTGCCCGGTACCCTGGACAAGCTGGGCGTGAAGAGCGATGGCGTGGGTACCAGCCCGCTGGCCGGCGCATTCGACATCACCCGTCCGCTGGATCCGAAGGTGGGTACGGTGATCCAGGCCACCATCGAAAAGGGTTACCGCGATTTCGTCGGCCAGGTGGCCAAGGCACGCGGCAAGCCGTACGACGCCATCGACACGATTGCGCAGGGCCGCGTGTGGACGGGCCAGCAGGCGCTGGATCGCGGCCTGATCGATCAGCTCGGTGGTCTCGGCGATGCCGTTGCCGACGCGCAGCAGCGCGCCAAGCTCGGCAAGAGCGCGCCGGTGCGTTATGTCGAGGAGCCGCTGGGCGGCTTCGAGCAGTTCGTGATCAGCCTCAATGAGAACGCGATGGTGCAGATGGTGCAGTCCTACGGCGTGCAGCTGCCGTCGTGGGTCGCGCATGTCGACGCGTTCGCACCGGAGCTCAAGCTGCTGCGCACGGCGCAGTCCGGTCGGCCGAACGTGTACGCCTATTGCTTCTGCACGCCGCGCTGAGTCGAACGATCCGCTAGTGGAGCCGTCGCCGGATTCCGGCGGCGGCTTTTTTTGCGATGGGCGTGCAGTGCGACTTGACGATGCCCGCCTCGCAGATGGACGGCTAAACGCCTACTCGATGGCGGCGCTGAAATAATCGCCGTGGCGTTCGACGCACACGGGCATGCCGAACGTATCCGAGAGCAGCGCGTTGGTGAGCACCTCGGCCTTGGCGCCTTGCTTGAGCAGCTGTCCATCGCGCAGCAGCACCACGTGCTGGATCTCGGGCAGGATTTCCTCCACGTGATGCGTCACCAGCAACAGCGTGGTGCCCTGGCGTGCGAGGCCGCGCAGGTTTTCCAGGAAGCGCCGGCGGCTTGCCATGTCCAGGCCCGCGCAGGGTTCGTCGAGCAGCAGCGCCTTGGGCCGGTGCACCAGGGCGCGCGCGATCAGCACGCGCCTCGCTTCGCCGGTCGAAAGGCTGGCCATCGAGCGGCCGAGCAGATGAGTGGCGCCCGCTTRTTCCAGCGCTTCTGCGGCGCGCTCGCGCATGGGCGGCGTGACGCGGTGGTCCAGGCCCAGCCGCTGCGCCGCGAAGAAGCTCGACAGCACCGCTTCGGAAACCTCCAGCGTGGCATCGCTGGTGCAGTCGTGCTGCAAGGACGGGGAAACGATGCCAAGCAGTCCGCGCAGATCGGAAACATGCCAGCGCTCACGTCCAAACACGTGCATGGCAGCCTGGCCGTCGCCGCGTGCGAGCGGATAGAGCTCGCGTGTGATCAGGCGCACCAAGGTGGACTTGCCTGCGCCGTTCGCACCGAGGATGGCGGTGTGTTCGCCMGCACCAATGCGCAGGCTGAAACGGTCGAGGATCAGCCGCTCGCCGCGCATGACGCTGGCATCGTCGATATCAAGCAGTGGAGCGGAGGCAAACTCGTCGTGATGGGCGTTCATGCCGACACCATGCACGTCCAGACGTCCACTGCCAAGTATCGAGTCCGGGATGGGTGGCTTACTGCTGGGCGGCGTCCAGTTGTTGCTGTTGTTTCTTCGCCTGCTCGTCCACCGTTTTCTGCACGTCGGCGGCGCGCTGCTTGGCCTTCTCCATGTCGTCCCAGGGCGTGGCAACGCGCGCGGTGCTGGCAGCGGCTGGCGCCGATACCGGTGCCGGCGGCTTGCCGGAGCAGGCGACCAGGGAGAGCAGGCACAGCAGGGCAGCGAGTCGTTTCATGCAGGAGCCTTGAGTCGGGTTGGAGTCGGTGTCGCGCCCATGGTAGCGGGCAGTGCTTGGCGGGAAACGTGGTCGCGTTCTAAGCTCGGCCCATGAACGCACGCATCGACGCCTGGCAGCTGCAGGGACACACCGCCTTGATCACCGGTGCCAGCAAGGGCATCGGCTACGCCACCGCCCGCGAATTGGCCGCGCTGGGCGCCAATCTGCTGCTGGTGGCGCGCGACGCCGACTACCTGGAGCAGGTGCGCGTGGAGCTGGTGGACGATTTCCCCGGCATCGACGTGCTGGCCTTTGGCGCCGATCTTGGCGAACAGGAAGAGCGCCTGGCGGTGTTCGACTGGATCGCCGATCTTGGCGCACCACTGTCCCTGCTGGTCAACAACGCCGGCGGCAACCAGCCCGCGCCGACCTTGGCCTATCGCGAGGACGACTACCGCGCGATCTTCGAACAGAACCTGTTCTCCGCCTTCGAGATGTGCCGTCTCGCCCACCCGCAACTGGTGCAGCACGCGAACGCGGCGATCGTGAACGTGGGCTCTGTTTCCGGCATCACTCATGTGCGCACCGGCTCGGCCTACGGCATGTCGAAGGCGGCGCTGCACCAGCTGACGCGCAATCTGGCGGCGGAATGGGCAGCTGATGGCATTCGCGTCAACGCGGTGGCGCCCTGGTATATCCGGACGCAGCGTTCCGAACCCGCGCTGGCGAATGACGAGTACCTGGATGAGGTGCTCGATCGCACGCCGTTGCGGCGGATCGGGGAGCCGGAGGAGGTGGCGGCGGCGATCGCGTTCCTTTGCCTTCCGGCTGCCAGTTATGTCACGGGGCAGGTGTTGGCGGTGGATGGGGGGTTTTTGAATTATGGGTTTTAGGGGGTGGTGTGTTGAGGATGAGGCGCTAGCGTTTGACGCTTTGACGCTTTGACGCTTTGACGCTTTGACGCTTTGACGCTTTGACGCTTTGACGCTTTGACGCTTTGATGCTCTCAGCCCGTCGTCACTCGCCGGGCGGTTTCTTTCTCTTCATTGCTGCGAAAGCAGGAATCCAGTGACTTTGCGCCCGGTCGTCGCGTCATCGCGATCTGGCTCGCCTGCCGCGGGCTTTCGTGCCGCTGCCGCGGCCCGAGTTACTTTTCTTTGCTTGCCCAAAGAAAAGTAACCAAAAGAAAGGGCCCCCCGGATGACGCGCCTTCCGGGCCTATGGCCCTCCAGGTGCGCGGGCGGGTTACGGGGTTTTTCGACAGGACATCCCTGTCCTGTCGAAAAACTGGCCGCATCCCTGCGGCCACCCTTCGGGCTTTCCTCCACCCGCCCGCCGCKTCATACGGGGACCCCGAAGGGCGAGAGCCTGATCAAGAGCCTGATCAAGAGCCTGATCAAGAGCCCAACGCTCGGCGTTGCGG
>NZ_JBFTRY010000099.1:0-12412 GCF_056399745.1 Dyella sp. 01N36 | reverse complement strand
TCACCGGCGCGGGCGCAGCAGGCTTGGGCGCTGCGATGCGGGCGGGCGCCACAGGCGCTTCCGCCGCCTGCTCGGCTTCAAGCAGTTCCGACAGCACCGGTTCCGCCGCATCGTTGCGGACGCGGCGGACGCCCAGTCGATCGCGCATCCAGATCAGATAGATGCCCGCGCCCAGGCCCAGCAGTCCGAGCAGGGCCGTCAGCGGCCAGACGCGCGGCAATACGATATAAGCCGATGGCAGGGCCGCCAGCACGCTGAAGGTGCTGCCTTCGATCGCTCTGCCGTTCGCTTCGCGCTCGGCCGAGCCATTGCCGGTAGCGAGCAGACGCAGGTCACCGCGATCGTCGCCCTGACGCAGTTCCAGGCGTCCACCTGCGGTGGGGATGGATTCAAAGCGCTCCTGCAGCGGAGCGAACGGCAACGCCACCCAGGCCCACGCCTGCGGGTGTGCGGCCGGCCCCACCGGTATCACCAGCGCAAGCACGCGCGTGCCGTGGGCATCGGGCACGGACTGGGCCAAAGGCTTGCCATCGGCGGTTTGCGCCGCCATCAGCTGGGCCGCCTTGCCGTAGCCGAATACGCGATAGTTCGCATGCAGCACCTCGTCGAGGCTGCCGCTGTAGACATCCACCGCCAGCGCCTGGGGAAGGAGATGGCGCAGTTCGGTGGCGGCCTGGGCCGGATCGGACACGATGATGGCCGGGTCCAGCGAATGGACCGCCGCTTCCACGCGGCCCCGCTCGCTGGCAATGTCCGCCGCCAGGGCGTCCGCTGCCTGCTTCTGGGCGGCGTGCACGCGCTCGACCACGTTGCCTTCGTCGAAGATCTGCCAGGTCTGCCAGAGGCAGAACAAGCCACCGAGCACCAGCAAGGTGCCCGCGGCGAATGGCAGCAGCCGGCGTCCGTCGATGGATCCGGCAAAACTTCGGCTACCGACGTTGAAGATGTTGGCCATGTCCTGTCCCCGCACAGGCTATCTGGTCGCTTCCCATGCGAGCGCGAGCGCCCGCACCACTTTGCACTCAGTTGACCCCGGTCGAACCGAACCCACCCTCGCCCCGCTGCGACGGCGCAAACGCCTGCACCACCTTCAGCCGTGCCTGCGCCACCGGCACCAGCAACAGCTGGGCGATGCGATCGCCTACTTCGATGGTGTAGGGCTGCGTGCCGCGGTTCCAGCATGAAATCATCAAGGGGCCCTGGTAATCGGCATCGATCACGCCCACCAGGTTGCCCATCACCAAACCGTGTTTATGGCCCAGACCCGAGCGCGGCACGATCAGCGCGCACCAGCCCGGATCACCAATATGGATGGCCATGCCGCTGGGCACCAGCACGCTGTCGCCCGGTTGCAGGGTCAACGGCGCCTCGATGGCTGCGCGCAGATCCATGCCGGCGCTGCCGATGGTGGCAGCCTGCGGCAGGGGGATGACATCGCCCAGGCGCGGATCGAGGATCTTCAGCTCGACGTCGACTGCATTGCCAACCGTCACTGGCGCACCGCCCGGTAACGCTCGGCCACCTTGGCCACCAGCTGTCGCGCCAGTTCCGTCTTGGAGGCACGCGGCAGTTCGATGGCCCCATCAGGACCGTAAAGCGTGAGGGCGTTGTCGGCGGCTTCGAATCCGAGGCCACCGCCCACCTGGTTGGCGGCAATCATGTCTAATCCTTTGCGCTTGAGTTTGTCTTGCGCGTATCGCTCCACATCATGCGTTTCCGCGGCAAATCCGACCAAGAAGGGGCGCACGGTTTGCGCAGCCAGCGTGGCGAGGATGTCCGGGTTCTCGGCCAGACGCAGTTCCAGGGGCGCGCCGTCGTGCTTTTTAAGCTTGTGATCGGCAACGGTGGCCGGTCGGTAGTCACCCACCGCGGCGGCGGCGATGTAGATATTCGCATCGGCGCAGGCAGCCACCACCGCATCGCGCATCTGCTCGGCGCTGCGCACATCGATACGGCGCGTCATCCCCGGTGGCGTCGCCATGCTCACCGGGCCGGCCACCAGAGTGACCTCCGCGCCGGCCTGCGCGGCCGCTTCGGCGACGGCGAAACCCATGCGGCCGGAACTGCGGTTGCCGATGAAACGCACCGGATCGATGTCTTCATAGGTGGGCCCGGCACTCACGACGACCTTGAGCCCACGCAGGACTTGCGCGCCGAAGGAGCCGACGATCGCCTCGCGCAGCTCCAACGGTTCCAGCATGCGGCCCGAGCCGATATCACCGCAGGCCTGGTCGCCCGATGCAGGGCCAAGGATATGCACGCCACGCTGGCGGAGGATGTCCACATTGGCCTGCACCGCCGGATGCGCCCACATCTGCTGGTTCATGGCGGGCGCCACATACAGCGGCGCAGCGCTGGCCAGGCAGACGGTGGTCAGCAGGTCGTTCGCCATGCCGTGGGCAAGACGCGCAATCAGGTCGGCGCTCGCCGGTGCGATGATGATGCGCTCGGCCCAGCGGGCCAGCTCGATGTGACCCATCGCCGCTTCGGCTTCGGCGTCCCACAGGCTGGTGCGCACCGGCTGGCCGGACAGCGCCTGGAAGGTGGTGGCACTGACGAAGTGCGCCGCGTTTTCGGTCATCACCACGCGGACCTCGGCGTCGAGGTCGCCCAGGCGACGGACCAGTTCGCAGGATTTATAGGCAGCGATGCCGCCGGACACGCCCAGCAGGATGCGGCGTTGGGCAAGACTCATGTGATTGGGCCTGACTACCGTTTGGGGCGGTAGCTTACCGGAATCATTCGTCCTGCTCGGTAAAAGTGAAGCGGGCGGCTGATCACCGCCCGCCCTGTGCTCAAGCCGTCACGCGCGGATGAAGGATGTCATCCAGACCGATGYGGCGCAGCAGCTCCGCGCGGACGCGATCGGCCACGCCGTTGACGATCTCGGCACCGTCCTCGGAGGGATCGATATGCACGCGGAACGGACGCTTGCCGAAGGGCTTGTCCACCACCTCGACGATGGCCCGTGCGACGGCCTCCGGGTCGGCATCAGCCGGTTCCAGCGAGGCGAGTCCCTTGAAAGCCACTTCGCTGAAATCGCCGGTGGGGCCTTCGGCGTAGATCTTGGCAACCGCCTCATCCGCCGGCGCGCCGGCATGGGCGAAATGGTTGGTGCCCTTGGTAAAGGCGCCAGGTACCACGATGGAGGTCTCGATGCCCCAGCGCGCCAGCTCGCCGGCATAGCTCACCGCCAACGAATCCATGCCCGCCTTCGCGGCGAAGTAGGGCGCCAGATACGGTGGCGTGCCGCCGCGTACGCTGCTGGAGGACACCCACACCACCAGCCCCCGGCCTTGCTTGCGCAACTGCGGCAGGGCGGCGCGGTTGACGCGCTGCGTGCTCAGCACATTGGTGTCGTAGAGCTGGGCGAACTGTTCCGGCAGGAAGGCTTCGGCCGGACCGTAGGACATGTGCCCGGCATTGTGGATCACCACGTCCAGCCGCTGGTGCTCGGCCACGATCTGCGCAATCGAGGCATCGACCGACGATTGCGAGGCCACGTCCATTTCGATGGCGCGCAGGTCCACGCCCTGTTCCTGTGCATAGCGCTGCATATCGGCCACGCGATCCGCGTTGCGACCAGCCGTTTCGCGCATGCCGGCGTAGACGATGTGGCCGGCGTGGGCCAGCGCGCGGGCGCTCATCAGGCCGAAGCCGCTCGAAGCGCCGGTGATGACAATGACGTACTTCATGATGCGTTCTCCCAAAAAGGCATCGCGTGGCGATGCGGGTAAGTGGAATCAGACGAGGCCGCCGTTGGCGCGCAGCACCTGGCCGTTGACCCAGCTGCCGTCGGGGCCGGCGAGGAAGGACACGACGCTGGCGATGTCATCGGGCGTGCCCAGGCGCTCGAGCGGCGCAGCCTTGGCGAGCTGGTCGATCTGGTCCTGCGTCTTGCCCTTGAGGAACAAGTCAGTGGCCGTCGGGCCCGGCGCCACCGCATTGACGGTGATGGCCCGGCCGCGCAGCTCTTTGGACAGCACGTGCGTCATCGCTTCCACCGCGGCCTTGGTGGCCACGTAGACGCCGTAATTGGGGAAATTGAGGCCCACCACGCTGGTGGAGAAGTTGACGATGCGGCCACCCTGGCGCAGGCGCTTGCCCGCCTCGCGCAGCGTGTTGAAGCTGCCCTTGAGGTTGATCGCGATGGTGCGGTCGAACAGCGCATCGTCGGTATCGCTCAGCGGCGCCAGCTGCATGATGCCGGCGTTGTTGACCAGCACATCCACGCCACCGAACGCGGTTTCGGCCGCGTCGAACATCCGGCGCACCGCCACCGGGTCGGCCACATCGGCCTGGGCGGTCAGCGCATGGCCGCCAGCGCTTTCGATCTTGCGGGCCAGCGCCTCGGCGGAAGCGGCGTCGCCGGCGTAGTTGATGACCACCGTGAAGCCATCGCGGGCCAGACGCTCGGCCACCGCCGCGCCGATACCACGCGAAGCGCCGGTGACGATGGCGACTTTGGAAACCTGTGCAGACATGGGGAATATCCTCGGAAAGAGCCGACCCGTTGTCGGCGCAAGCAAAGGATGGACTTTTCCTTTGGCCGGATAATCTGCTTCAATCCGTCATCATCATTCGGATAAGTCGAACAGTGGACAAGGTCGACGCCATGCGCCTCTTCGCCCGCATCGTGGAGCGCCGCAGCTTCACCTTGGCCGCGCAGGACCTGGAGCTGCCGCGCTCCACCGTCACCGAGGTGGTCAAGCGCCTGGAAGCCCGGCTGGGCGTGCGGCTGCTCGAACGCACTACCCGACAGGTGCGGGCCACGCTGGACGGCGAGGCCTATTACCAGCGTTGCCTGAGCATCCTGGCCGAGATCGAGGAAGCCGAGGCCGCCTTCACCGGGGCACGCCCCAGCGGCCTGTTGCGGGTGGACGTGCACAGCGTGCTGGCCCGTCATTTCATGCTGCCGGGGCTGCCCGGGTTTCTCGAGCGTTATCCGGACATCCAGTTGCGTATCGGCGAGGGCGACCGCTACGTCGATCTGGTCCGCGAGGGCGTCGATTGCGTCCTGCGCGTAGGCAAGCCCACCGACAGCAGCATGATCGGCCGCCAGATCGCCACCCTGGTGGAAGGCACCTACGCGAGCCCCGCCTATCTGGAACGGCACGGCATGCCGACATCGCCCGACGATCTGGACGGGCACCAGATGGTGGCTTTCGTGTCATCCGTTTCCGGCAGCACGCTGCCGCTGGAATTCTGCGTGGACGGCGGTGTGCGCGAACGCCTGTTGCCCCATGCGGTAAGCGTGGCGGGCGCGGAAATGTACGTGGCCACTGCCCGACTTGGCCTGGGCCTCATCCAGGTCCCCTGCTATCGCGTCCAGGACGACCTCGCCTGCGGCACGCTGGTGGAAGTGCTGCCGCGATACCCACCCACGCCCTCGCCGGTCTACGTGCTGTATCCGCAGAACCGTCAGCTCTCACCGCGCGTGCGGGTCTTCATCGACTGGCTGAGCGGCGAGTTCGCGGCCCGGTTTCCGCCGACAAACTGACTCATCGTCGGCACGCATACCCACATGCGCTTCGCCGCGCGCCGATGGGCGCGCCCTTCATCGGACGGCAGGCTGTTCCGATGAGCATCCATCAATGGCCCGAGGGCGAGCGCCCACGAGAAAAACTGCTGGCGCGCGGCTGCGGCGCCCTCTCCGACGCCGAGCTGATCGCCGTACTGCTGGGCAGTGGCGTAGTCGGCAAAGATGCCATCGCGCTGGCCCGTGAACTGCTGGTGGTCAGCGGAGGCCTGGCAGCCCTGCTCACCGATCCGGGTGACACCATGCGCCTGCGCGGCATCGGCCCGGCCAAACGCGCCCGTCTGGTCGCGGCACTCGAACTGGCTCGGCGCACGCTGGCGGAGCAACTCACCGATCGCCGGCCGCTGGGCAACCCGCGTGAAAGCGGCAGCTACCTCAGCGCCAAGCTGCGGCACCTGCCCTACGAGGTGTTCGGCTGCCTGTTCCTGGACAATCGCCACCGGGTGCTGGCCTTCGAAGAACTCTTCCGCGGCACCATCGACAGCGCGAATGTGCATCCACGCGAAGTGGTGCGCGCCTGCCTGCGCCACAACGCGTCGGCGGTCATCCTTGCCCACAACCATCCCAGCGGCGTAGCCGAACCAAGYGCCGCCGACCGCACCATCACGCGGCAACTGCGGGACGCCCTCGAGCTGGTCGGCGTGCGGGTGCTCGACCATCTGGTGATCGGCAGCGGCGAGCCGGTGTCGATGGCGATGCTGGGGTTGATCTAGCTGCGTTGATAGCACGCTGACTTAGATCAGAATTTTCCTGTCGCCCAAAAAAAACAACGGCGCGGGGGGAGATCCGCGCCGTATGGCCGTCTTGTGGGGAGAAAGGAGAGTAACGGCGTGCTCCTGCCCCCGTCGGCGGGGAGGTGCCTAAGGGACGAGAGATAGTGTGGCGCTGCCGCATGACAGGGTCGTTACGTGGATCGAGACAAATGCATAAGGCTGGCAAGAACGATTGGTCCTGCGACTTATGCACATTCGGCCTGAGACGGCACTTTCCGTTCACATTCTCTTGAGTCCCGCAGAAGTGCATCGCAACTGCATGATTTAGATTGCTATTTTTTGTGACGGTGACATTTCCGTCGGGAAAACCCTGCGATGCCTCTTGCGGGGACAGACATTCCCCACAGAGTTATCCACAGACTTCGCCACTGCATCGCAGCACGCCGGCGCGCGACACCGGGGCCGGCTCGACCGGCCCTGGTCTGATAGGATTAGGGGTTCCATCGCCGTCAGACACTTACCGTGAAAGAACAGCTGCGCGAACTGCTGCTGCAGGCCATTCGTACCCTGCAGAATGAGGCCACCCTGCCCGCCGACCTCGAAGTGCCCCACTTCGTGATCGAGCGTACGCGCAGCCGCGATCATGGTGACTTTGCCGCCAACGCGGCGATGCTGCTGGCCAAGCCTGCCCGCGCCAAACCGCGCGAGCTGGCCGAGAAGCTGGTGGCAGCGCTGCCGGCCAATGGGCTGGTGGGCAAGGTCGAGATTGCCGGCCCGGGCTTCATCAACTTCTTCCTCGCACCGGGCGCTTACCACGCCGAAGTGGGCCAGGTGCTCGCCGAGGGCAATGCCTACGGCCGCAGCAGCACCGGCAAGGGCGTGACGGCGGGTGTGGAATTCGTCTCCGCCAACCCGACCGGCCCGCTGCACGTGGGGCACGGCCGCAACGCGGTGCTGGGCGACTGCATCGCGCGCGTGCTCGACGCCACCGGCTGGAAGGTAAAGCGCGAGTTCTACTACAACGATGCCGGCGTGCAGATCCACAACCTGGCCGTGTCGACCCAGGCGCGCGTGCGCGGCCTGACGCCAGACGACGCCGGCTGGCCGGAAGACGGTTACCGCGGCGACTACATCGCCGACGTGGCGAAGTCCTACCTCAACGGCGACACCGTCGAAGTGGAAGGCCATGCCGTCACCGGTGCCAAGAACCCGGACGATCTGGAAGCGATCCGTCACTTTGCCGTGGCCTACCTGCGTCGCGAGCAGAACCTGGACCTGGCCGCCTTCGGCGTCGGCTTTGACGTCTACTACCTCGAGTCCTCGCTCTACAACGACGGCAAGGTCGAGGAGACCGTGCGCGAGCTGGTCGCCCACGGCCATACCTACGAGGACGGCGGCGCGCTGTGGTTGCGCTCCACCGACTACGGTGACGACAAGGACCGCGTGATGCGCAAGTCCGACGGCACCTATACCTATTTCGTGCCGGACGTGGCCTACCACATGACCAAGTGGCAGCGCGGCTATGTGAACGCGGTGACCGTGCTGGGTTCCGATCACCACGGCTCGCTGGCGCGCGTGAAGGCAGGCCTGCAGGCGCTGGACACCGGCATTCCCAAGGGTTATCCGAACTACGTGCTGTACCAGATGGTGACGGTGATGCGCGGCGGCGAAGAGGTGAAACTCTCCAAGCGCGCCGGCAGCTACCTCACCCTGCGCGACCTTATCGAAGAAGCCGGCCGCGACGCGACCCGCTACTTCCTGATCGCGCGCAAGGCCGATTCGCAACTGGTGTTCGACATCGACCTGGCCCGCTCGCAGAGCAACGACAATCCGGTCTATTACATCCAGTACGCCCACGCCCGCGTCTGCCGCGTGCTGGAGGAGCTGGCCGAGCGCGGTCTGCCGCCGGTGGACACCAAGGCCGGCGTTGCCCAGCTGTCGCGTCTGGACACCGAGCACGAGCAGGCGCTGTTCACCGAGCTGTCGCGCTACGCCGAAGTGGTGGAGGCGGCGGCGGCCAATCTGGAACCGCACCTGATCGCGCAATACCTGCGCGAGCTCGCCGGCTCGCTTCACAGTTACTATCACGAGCACAAATGGATCGTGGACGACGCCGAGCTGCGCAATGCGCGCATCACGCTGGTGCTCGCCACGCGCCAGGTCATACGCAACGGTTTGGATTTGCTGGGACTCAGTGCCCCGGAGAAGATGTAAATGGCAGCACGCAAGGGCAAAGGTCGACAGGCCGTCCGCAATAACAGCGGTGGCATGCCGGGCTGGGGTTGGGCGGTGATCGGCATCCTGATCGGTGCCGTGCTCATGTTCGCCATGCGCGGCCACCTGCCGATGGCGCCGCGCGCCGGCGACGGCCCGCAACCCAACGCGCAGGCCACGGCGCAGCGCGGCAGCGATGCCGGCGCGGCCGGCACGGAATCCACTTCGGCCACCGATGCCGCGCCCGCCGCGAAGAAGCCGCAATACGACTTCTATTCGGTGCTGTCGGAGAAGGAAGTGCGCATTCCCGACGCGGTGATCAGCGCGCAGGCCAAGGCTGAGCAGCAGCAGAAGCAGCAAGCCGCCCAACAGGCAGCCGCGCAGCAGCAGGCTCAGGCCGCCGCGCAGAAGCCGGCGCCGGGTCCGGCCGCCGTGGCTGAAGCCATCACGCCTGCGCCCGAATCGGCGGTGCATGCGCCGGCGCCGGCACCGACTGCTGCTGCGGCTGCACCTGCTGCCAGCGGATACCTGCTGCAGGTCGGCGCCTTCCCCAGCCCCTCCGATGCCGAAACGCTGAAGGCCAAGCTAGCCATGCAGGGCTTCGTCGCCAACGTGTCGCCGGTGAACGTCAACGGCCAGACCTATAACCGCGTGCGCCTGGGCCCGTTCCATTCGGCCACCGAGCTGGAATCGGCCAAGCAGCGTCTGACCTCGGCGGGGATCAACGCGATTGCGCTGAAGGAAGGCAGATAAGGCCGGTCTTGCAACGCAGCCACAAAAAAAGCCGCGCACTGCGCGGCTTTTTTTATGTGCGCATGTTTGTGGGAGCGCACCCTGTGCGCGACGGTCTCGATACAACGCAGCGCCGTCGCGCACAGGGTGCGCTCCCACAGTCGCCCTGATCAGCCCTTGCGCTTGAGCCTGATCAAACCGGAAATATCGTCATCGCCGTGGCCCTGCGCCATCAGCTCGGCGTAGTCGGCGAGCGAGCGTTCGATCACGCTGCGGTTGGTGCCGGCTTTTTCAGCGATGCCGCGGACGATGCCCAGATCCTTGTGCAGCAGGCCGAGCTTAAAGCCGACGCTGAACTCGTTGCGCAGCATGGTGGCGCCCCGCTTTTCGAGGAACCAGTTGCCGGCTGCGCCCGCGCCCAGCGTGGGCAGCAGACGTTCGGGATCGAGACCGAGTGCCTCGGCGAGGGCGAGTCCTTCGCAGACGCCCTGGGCGATGCCTGCCACCAGCACCTGGTTGACGGCCTTGGTGGCCTGACCGGCGCCGACGTCGCCCAAATGGGTGACGCGCAGGGCATACGCTTCGAGTACCGGGCGAGCGCGTTCAAGCACATCGGCATCGCCGCCGACCATCACGGAAAGCTTGCCGTTCTTCGCTCCTTCCACGCCGCCCGATACCGGTGCGTCGAGGAATTGCGCGCCGACGGCGGCCAGCTTGGCAGCGGCCTGCTTGGCGGTATCGGGCGCCACGGTGGAGTGATCCACCACGATGGCGCCCTTCTTCAGATGCGGCAGGAGTGCGTCGACGGTGGAGAGTACGTCGGCATCGGCGGTGACGCATAGCGCGATCACGTCGCACTGCGCGGCGATCTCCGCCAGCGACGGCGCGAGCACGCCAAGGTCCTTGGCCACGGCATCGGCATTGGCCTGCGTGCGGCTGGCGACGGCGTGCAGCAGGCCGTGGGCTTTGAGATGACCGGCCATCGGCGTGCCCATGGCGCCGAGTCCGATGAATGCTGCCTTGAGACTCATGAGTGTTCCTGGGTTTTCAATCTTCGCAGTGTACGTCGTGGGTGATGAAGGGGTGTTCGGGCGTCGGTCGTTCGAACCACTCCGGTTCGTCGAGCGTGCACAACATGTCGTCCATGCCGCTGGTCCAATGCAGCCTCATGCTGTCGACGCTGAACTCGTAATCCTTGTAATGCCCTTCGTACGGCTTGTTTCGGTAGATCAGGTGGAACAGGTTGATCAGCGCACCACTGGCGTGGACCTCGGCCTGTTTGTAGGCGAGATGGTTGCGCTGCTCTTCCGGCACCAGCTTCATCAGGTCATGAAGTATGCGTTGTTGGCGCTGCCGCTGCGCCATGTATTCGGTGATCAGTCGCGTGCGGCTGGAATACTGGATGTCCTTCGAACGCGTGGTGACTTCGGCAAGATCGCGCGGCAGCTCGCCGCGGGCGCTCCACAGATCCACCTGGAAAACCAGCGAATCGCGACAGGCCGGATCGGACAGGACCTTGTAGAGCGGCGTGTTGGAGACCATGCCGCCATCCCAGTAGAACTCGCCATCGACTTCGATGGCCGGGAACCCGGGCGGCAGCGCACCGGATGCCATGAAGTGCTCGACGCGCAGGTTGCCTTCGGTGTTGTCGAAATACGCAAAATTGCCGGTTCGTATGTTGACGGCGCCCACCGAGACGCGCATCGATGTCTTGTGATTGATGCGGTCGAAATCGACGAGGCGTTCGAGCGTGGACTTCAACGGCGCCGTGTCGTACCAGCTCGCCGAGGCAGGCGAGGCTCGCCACGGCATCAAGGGAAACGGGCGCGGCGTGAAGAAGCCGGGCTGTCCCTCCGTCAATGCGCGCAGTGCGGCCAGGCCACTCAGGCCGTTCTGCCACGGAAGCTCCCATGCAGCTGGGTCCATCGGCGGCGTGAACCAGGCAGGGAACAGCTGCGGCCGGGTGATGCTTTCCCAGAACTCGCGCAGCCGCGCCACACGATGCTCCGGTGCGTTGCCGGCGATGATTGCCGCGTTCAACGCGCCGATGGAAATGCCGGCCACCCAGTTCGGATGTAAGCCGGCCTGGTCCAGGGCCTCGTAGACACCGGCCTGATAGGCGCCCAGCGCGCCACCACCCTGCAGCACCAGCGCGATCGTCTGGTACTTCTGGTGGTGCTCTTGCAGCAGGTTGAGTGCGGCGGTCTTGTCGCTCGCGGATTTCTTTCGGACGTCCATACGGATCAGCCTCGACTCACTCGGCCAGATAATCGTGTACCACGGTGCCCAGGTCGAGCGTCAGGTCCGTGATGAAATGCAGGGCCGACTCCACCTTCAACACCGGCAGGTCGGCCACCGGCGCCAGCGCATGCGGATGTAGCTCCAGCGAGCCTGGCCCGGTCCATGCGCCCTTGAGCGTCACGTTGGTGGTGAAGTAGCGGACCAGCTCGCAGATGCGCGGCGTGCCGTCCACGTGCGGAATGATCTTGAGCAGGTAGTTGGGGGCCGCCAACGAAGCCAGCACCGCCTGATGATCGGCTTCGCGGTGCTTGAAGCCCATGGTGGCCTTGGCCACGCGCACCTTGCCGTAATCGAGCGTGCCGACCAGGGTGTCGATCTCGGTGTCCAGCTGCGGGCTGGCCAGCTTTTTCGGAAAGCCCCATAGCTCGCGCCCGCCGGCAATGGGTGGATGATCGTTCAAGTACATCGAATGCACGTAGCCGCCATGTTGACCCTGGAAGCTGACGGGRATCACCTGGCCYGATTCGGTGTAGTCGCCGAAGCCGGTGGARTCSGGCATGCGGATGAATTCGTAWTTGACCAGCGGCTCGGTGACTTCGAGCGGCTCGGGCACCACCGCGCGCAAGGCATCGAGGTCGGTGCGATAGGTGATGACCAGGAATTCGCGATTGACGAAACGATAGGGGCCCACGGGAAACGCGGGACTGGTCAAGGGCATGGCGAAAGCATTGGCTTTTACGTCGGCGATCTTCATGCAAGGCTCCGGACAGACGGCCACGCGCTGCTCATTGCTGCGCGTGGCGCGGTATCGACCCACTCCGATGGCGACCGCCCGGCACAACCGGGCGGATCACCGCGATTACTGCATGTACCAGCCGTGGCTGACCACGATCGATTGTCCCGTAAGCGCGGCCGACGGGAAGCTGGCCAGATACAGCGCGGTCTGCGCGATGTCTTCCACGGTGGTGAAGAC
>NZ_JBFTRY010000098.1:0-12603 GCF_056399745.1 Dyella sp. 01N36 | reverse complement strand
CACTTGTGCGCGACCGGCCGGAGCGGTGAGTCCACGCGCCGCGGTCGCGCACAAGTGCGCTCCTACAAGGGGAGCGCGCACGTCGTGGATGGCGGATCAACGCTGCCGACGGGCTATTTGTGGGAGCGCACCCTGTGCGCGACAAACCTACGGAGCGGAATACTCGGCCTTGGTCATCGCCATCGATCTAAGYGAGCGCCACCCAGCCACGCCTTAATTGAGAAACAACCTCTCCGCCAACTTCGCCAGCGGCTTCTCCATCGCATTCTGCAAACGCGGCGGCAACTCCAGCGGCTTGAGCAGCATCTTCACCGTCATTTCCGCGGGGATATTCCGCCTCAGCAAATCCTGCGCGCGTCCCGTGACGCGCTTGAACTCGGCGTGGTTGTCCTTGTGCTGCGGATAGCACTGATCGAACACGTGGCGCAGCGCGATGTCGCTGTCTTCGCCGCGGATTTCGTTGAGGCGGCGCAGGATGACCCGGAATATCTTGTAGCGACCGAAGCCCTCGCGTTCGCGATACAGGCGGTAGTGCTGGTAGAAATTCTTGTAGTGGCGGACTTCGTCGCTCTTGATGTGACCGGTGAGCTGCTTGAGCACGGGCTCATCGGTGATGTCGTTGAGTGCGCGGTAGAGGCTGGCGGTACCGGTTTCCACCACGCAGCGCGCGGCAAGTTCCAGGCCACGGATGGGTTCCAGTTGTTCGGCGGTGCACACCGCGCCGTACTCGGCCCAGAACGCGGCGAAGCCCTTGTCCCAGTCGAATTCCGGCCACACCGCTTTCACATAGGCGGCAAGGGCGCGGCCGTGCTGCAGTTCCTCGTGTTCCCAATGCTGGCTGAGCCAGGTCTGCAGGGTCTCGTCACCCGCGAAGTGGTCGACCAGATTGTGCGTATACAGGTCCGAACCACTCTCGACGAAGGAGGCGCTGCATAGCAAGAAAAACAGGTCTTCGTTCTGGCGTACACGTTGGATGTCGATCCGGCTGAAGTCCAGGCTTTCGAGGGTCCAGGGCAACGATTGGGCATAGCTCACGCGGGCTTTCCTGTGCGGGGGGCCGAAGGGCTGGCTTGACGCGGGGCACGGCGCCAGCCTGGCATGACGATCGTGTGACAGCATACGACGAGACGGCAACGCGGGATTAACGAGCGCCGACCCGCGGGGCTGGCGGGTGGGCTCAGCGCACCACGGTCACCGGCACGTGGGCGCGCTCGAGCACGTCGCTGGAGACCGATCCGAGCAGCCAGCGCGCGAGCGCGCCGCGCTCGGTATGGCCGATCACGATGTGATCGATGGCGTGGTTGCGTACCTGCTCCAGCAGGACATCGCCGGGGCTGCCGCGCACCACCTCGGCGTCGATCAGGGACGCCGTGCCCGGCACCAGATCCTTCACTTCGTCGAGCAACTGGGAGCAACGCTTGCCGCCCTGGTCGGCGATCATCAGCGTACAGGTGTCGGCGCTCCCTTCGGTCACCTGCAACACCGACACCACGCGGACGCGGCCACCGGTGGCCTGCGCCAGTTGCACGGCAAAGCGCAGCGCGCGTTGCGATGTGGCGGAGCCGTCATAGCCGACCAGCGAATAGTTGGACATGCGCTACCTCGGGCACAGGCAGGCTTGCTGTGTCGGGCACGGGTGCGAGGCGGCCCAAGGCAGATCGGCCTGCGGTTTTCTCGGATCTTGAGGGTCAGCGTAATCCTCGCCGCGCGCCTGCGCTACGGGTGATGCGCCCAATCCATGCGCGCTCATCAGGCGGCCGAAACACAGGGCTTCCCCAGGCGCAACGTACGGGCACGACACGCTTTTTTAAGCCTTGAGCCAGCATTGCTTGCGAAGCCGTTAACGAAGCATCCAGCTATTTGCACACTGCGTTCACGGGAACTGCCGACCATGGAGGTGCTACGGCGGACAGGTGCACGCTGACCACAGTGGCTGACGTCGTCCGAAGTCCTCATTCACTGCAAGGAGATGAAAATGATCAAGCGTTCAATGGGTATGGCGGCTCTCGTACTGGCTTGCGCAGGCGCCATGTCGATGGCACCGGTATCCGCAGCCCGTGCGGCCGAAGCCGAAGTGAAGTGCGATCTCTCCTTCAGCATTTCCGGATGGTCGCTCATCTACAAGCATGCCTCGGGCAGCGGTACGGTGGTTTGCAATAACGGCCAGAAGTCCAAGGTGAAGATCTCGGTCAATGGCGGCGGCATCACCGCCGGCAAGTACCGCATCGACAACGGCAAGGGTGACATCACCCATGTGCGCAGTATCGACGATGTGTTCGGCACCTATGCGCAGGCCGGTGCCGAAGCGGGCGTGGTCAAGAGTGGCGAGGCCCAGGTGTTGACCAAGGGCACCACGTCGCTGGCCCTGCATGGCAGTGGCGAGGGCGTGAACCTCGGCGTTTCGGTGGGCGCGTTCGAGATCGAGCGCGAATAAGTCACCGTTGCAGGTTCGATGCAGAGGGCGCCGCATGGCGCCCTTTGTTTTGCTGCGCGTAAACTGGCCCGGAATTCTTTCGGAGTGTCCCGATGCCTCGCCTCTCGTTCCTGTTGATGTTGAGTCTGCTGCTGGGCCTGCTGGCTCCGGCCTATGCCGACGCGCCCGCCGCCACGCTGCCGCAGGTCGGCCAGAAAGCGCCTGATTTCCACCTGCAGGACCAGAACGGCAAGTGGCATACGCCGGCCGATCATCAGGGGCGTTGGGTGGTGCTGTACTTCTATCCGAAGGACTTCACGCCCGGTTGCACCACCGAGGTCTGCGCGTTCCGCGACGATGTTGCCAAGCTGCGCCAGCAGGGTGCCGACGTGCTGGGCGTGAGCCTGGACGATGTGAAATCGCACGCGGACTTCGCCGCCAAGTACCACGTGCCGTTCCCCTTGCTGTCCGATGCCGACAGCAAGACCGCGCAGGCCTATGGCGTGCTCGCTTCCAAAATGGGCTTCAAGTACGCGCGCCGCACCACCTTCCTGATCGACCCGCAGGGCAGAGTTGCCAAGGTCTATGAGGATGTGGATCCGGAGAAGAATTCGGCCCAGGTGCTGGCCGATCTCGCATCGATGAAGGCGTCTTCCTGATGCCGTTGATGCTGCGTAGCGAAACCCGCCGCGACGGCTTCGCGCTGTGGCGCATCGTGACCTGGCTGATCCTGCTGCTGGCGGCCTATGGCTGCATGCAGTACGCGTTGCATGCCACCCAGTTGTGGCGTGTGCTGCAGCCGCTGCCCGCGTCCAATACGGGCGACATCTTGCAGCTGCACAAGATGCTGGCCTGGGATGTGCTGTATTTCGTCGCAGCGCTGGCGCTGGTGGTGATCTGCGCGGGGGCGATTCTTCGCCAGGGCTGGGCGCGGCCTTCGCTGCAGCTGGCCAGTGTGCTGCTGGCGGTGGGCTGGGGCCTGGTGGGTGGGCTGATGCTGTTCCTGCAGTGGCGCGACTTCAGCCAGGCGGTGGCGTTGACCAATGCCCAGGACTCGCTCGATACCGCCTCGCAGATGGCGATGGCGCATATGCGCCGGTCATTTCTGATGGCAGTGGGGATCAAGTTCGTAGGTGTGCCGGTATTGCTGTGGCTGGCCTGGTGGCTGGGGCGCCCGTCGGTGCGTGCCCAGTTCCGCTCGCGACGCTGAGCACGTTCGGTTCAGGTCCGGTTGCCGCGGCGCGGGTTATCGCTGCGGCATCGTTTGCTCCGGGCCCTCCCATGTTCCTGCGCCGCCTGTCCCTCCTCGCCACCCTCTCGCTGGCCAGCGTGGCCTTGCACGCGCAGGACCTGGCGACCACCTGCCACGCCACCAGCAGTTACGACCTGACGATTGCGCCCGATCGTCTCTTGTTCGATCGCTCGCAACCCTTGCCACGCCAGGTGGAACTGCGCGATGGCAGTCTGCGCACCGATGGCAGCAAGGTCGCCCTGCGTGCGGACGAGCAGGACCGCCTGGCCTTGTTCGAGCGTGAGTTACGAGCCCTGGCGCCTCGCGCCAAGGCGGTGGCAGCCAATGGCGTGGACATGCTCGCGGCCGCCATGCACGACGAGGGCACCCGCCTCTCGCTGGACCCCGCGACACGGGCAGAACTCGACCGCCGCGTGGCGTCCCGCGCGGCAGAGCTCAAACAGCGCCTGGCGGCCAGCAACAGTACCCACGACTGGCAGGGCAACCTGGCCGACCAATACGCCAACCAGCTGGCCTCTGACCTGATGCCCTTGCTGGCCAATGATCTCGGCCAGCAGGCCATGAATGCCGCCATGACCGGCGATCTGCAGGCGGCGGCCAACCTGCGCGATACGGCCGGCGACCTCACCACCCAGCTGCGCCCCCGTCTGGAGCAGCGCATGCAGGCCCTGGGGCCGCAGGTCCAGGCCTTGTGCCCGGCAGTCCAGCGGCTGGCCGAGCTGCAGCAGGGCATCCGCGGTACCGGCGGCCAACCCCTGAACTTGCTGGACGTGGGTCAGTAAAACCCCGGCTGAGCGAGGGTTCTCACGAAGCCTCAGATTAACCCTACGCTAAGTGGCGAAGGACGAGGATGGCGCCTGCATTCGCTTTTAGCTCAGCAGGAGGCGACTTCGTGTCGCGTGCACCGCAATACAACGCCCTTATCCGGCGTGGCATCGATGACCGGGACCTGTACCGCAGGGCCCTGGTCCAGGTTCGTGAACCGGGACTGCAGGCTTTGYTGGCCGAGAACCTGCACACCCTGGACGCCCTGATCGGCGACCTGCAGGCACAGATGCATGCCGCGGGCCGCACACCGGCCAGGCACGGCACGCTGCCTGGCGCCGTGCGCGGGGCGCTGGCTGACATGGTCACCGGCATGGCCTCCAACCGCGATTCGGCCTGGGTCCACTATCTGGCCCGCCACGAGTGCGCTCTGCTGAGGAGTTTCGAGCAGCAGATGGCGCTGGCCTCGGACGAATCGGCGCGCGTGCTGAGAGTCCAGTTGTCGCGCCTGCACGGCATCCATAAGGATATGCACTGCCTGGCCGGTACCACCCACGGTTGACCGGTCGCCCATCGTAAGGAGCGCGCGTGCCGACCCCCACGGACGTGTTGGATTTCTGGTTCGCCGAAGATTCGCAGGCGCACTGGTATGAGCGCGACGACGCTTTCGACGCGGCCATTCGCCAGCGCTTTGGCGACACGCTGGACGCGGCCCGGCGCGGCGATCTCGATCACTGGGCGCAAACGCCCGAGGGCTGGCTGGCCCTGCTGATCGTGCGCGATCAGTTCAGTCGCAATCTCTATCGCGACGACGCCCGCGCGTGGTCGGCCGATCCCATGACGCAAGTGCTTGCGCTCGATGGCATCGCGCGCGGCGACGACCAGCGGCTGACGCCGATGCAGCGCGTCTTTGCCTATATGCCGCTCGAACATGCCGAGAGCCCGGTATTGCAGATGCACTGTGTGCACTTGTTCGAACGGCTGGTGGCCGGTCAACCAGTGTCCGAGCGCCCGCGTTTCCAGAACTTCCTTGATTACGCGCGCCGCCACCACGATGTGATAGCACGGTTCGGGCGGTTTCCCCACCGCAACGCCGTCCTTGGCCGCCTCGATACGCCTGAAGAGCTGGCGTATCTTGCGACACCGGGATCAGGTTTCTGAGCGTCACCGACGACACGGAGTTGATCATGCGCCGCTATCTGTTCATTGCCCTGTTGCTGTTGAGCGCAAGCGCCACGGCAGCCAATACCTATCGCGTGGGCAGCGAGGTGCTGACCGTCGGCGACAGTGCGGTGCGCGCCATGCAGCTGATGGGCAAGCCGGATTTCAAGGAGCCGGTGCAAAGCGACTTCGGCGGCTACCAGGGCGAGCGCTGGCAGTACATGCGCGATGACGGACGCGTCGTCATCATCACCATCCTCAATGGCAAGGTGTCGGACATCGCCGACCGCTCGCGCTGAGCGATGCGCCATCGACGTGAACGACGACAGCAGGCGATGCCTGCCGACAGCAAGCCGCGGCCGTAAACCCATGCCGTGATCGGATATCGCATCGCTAAGGTGACTCTCCGTGCCACGTGCACACGGAGAGGGACGAGCGATGCGTCGAACCATGTGTCTGAGTGTCCTGTTATTCGCGTGCGCGGCTCACGCAGGCAGCGGAACCTTGCGCGTCGGCAGCCAAGTGCTGGTGGTGGGCGACTCCGCCACGCGGGTCCTGGAACTGCTGGGCAAGCCGTCGTACCGCTCGCATGCCGCCTCGTCTTCGAGCAGTCACCGGGGCAGCCGACGCAGCCGCAGACACGGCGGTCGATCGACATCGTCGGGCGGTGAGCAATGGCAGTACCGGCAGGGCAGTCGCGTCGTCACCATCGTGGTAGCCGACGGCAAGGTCAGCGCGATCCGCGACGATGGCCACTGAGTGAGATGGCGGCGCGGCCGCCGCTCATGCGATAACTGGCGCGAGGGAAGGGAGATCGCGTCATGTCCGAAACGTCTGCATCGGCACAACGCCGCTCGCCAAGCCTGCTGCGCCCGCACCAGCCGGGCACGCACGGCAAGGTCACCAATATCGAGCTGTTCTTCGATCTGGTGTTTGTCTATGCCGTCACGCAGTTGTCGCACACGCTGCTGCGCGACTTGAGCGTGCTGGGCGCCGTGCACGTGTTGCTGCTGTTTCTGTCGGTCTGGTGGGTATGGATCTTCACTGGCTGGGTCACCAACTGGCTTGACCCCGATCGCTTCGCCGTGCGCCTGCTGGTGCTGGCGCTGATGTTCGCGGGTCTATTGCTGTCGGTGGCGCTGCCCGAGGCGTTCGACGGCCACGGCCTGATGTTCGCCTGCGCCTACGCCTCGATGCAGGTGGGGCGCTCGCTCTTCATGGTCTGGGCGTTGCGAGTGTCGACACCGGCGGCACGCCTGAACTTCTATCGCATCACGCTGTGGTTCGCGGTGGCGGGTGTGCTGTGGGTGATGGGCGGCCTGGCCTCGGACCAGGCGCGGCTGGCCTGGTGGGCCGTCGCGTTGGGTATCGAGTACGTGGGACCGGCGGCGTATTTCTACGTACCGGGGCTAGGGCGATCCTACACGCGCGAATGGGACGTGGAAGGCGGCCATATCGCCGAGCGTTGCAGTYTGTTCGTGATGATCGCGCTGGGCGAATCCGTGGTGGTGATGGGCAGCACGTTCGCGGAAGGCACGCGCACGGCCGACCTGTGGTTTGCCTTCATCATGGCGTTCGTCGGCTGCGTGGCGATGTGGTGGATTTACTTCGACCTCGGCGTGGAGCGCGGCAGCCGCTCGATCATCCAATCGACCGATCCGGGACGCACGGCGCGGCTGGGCTATACCTATCTGCACCTGTTGATCGTGGCCGGCATCGTGGCTTGCGCGGTTGGCGACGAGCTGAGCCTGGCGCATCCCCTCGCCACGGCGCAAACGGCGCAGATCGCCGTGTTGCTGGGCGGCCCGGCGCTTTATCTGCTGGGCAATGCGCTGTTCAAGAAAACCGTCAACAACACCAATTTTCCACTGTCCCATCTGGTGGGGCTGGGCTTGCTGGCGGCCCTGGCGTGGCCAGCGCATGCGCTGCCAGTAGTGGCGCTGGCGACGGCGACCACGCTGCTGCTGGTCGGCGTCGCGCTGTGGGAAACCATCTCGCTGCGCAATCTGCGGCGTGAGCTTTACGCCGCTGAAGCGCAGGAGTAACGCGCTTACGTCACCGCGCGGCTGCGCAAATCGTCGAGCAATTCCTGCGCCGTCCATGCACGCCGCGCCTGTTCGACCTGATGCACCAGCTCGACCAGTCGCGCATTCACCGGTGCGGCGACACCGTGCGCCGCGGCCAGCCGCACCACTTCGCCGTTGATGGCGTCGACCTCGGTGGAGCGGCCACGTTCAAGGTCTTCCCACATCGACGAACGCGCCACCGGGTCGATCGCCAGCAGGCGCGAGGCGAGCCGGCGGAACCAGCTGTCCGGCATCTCCAGCACGCGCGGCAACCAGGCTGGCGGCAAGGGCGTGAGTTTGGCTGGATGCATGTCTGCGGCATCGAACACCGTCAGCGCTTCGCGTTGGGCCAGCGCCAGGCAACGACGCCAGTCGCGCTGGGAGAGTTGTTCCTTCAAGGGCAGGTTGGACAGCGCGTTCAGTGCGTTGTTGAGGTTGAGCAGGAGCTTGGCGGACAACACCGCGGGCATATCGCTGCGCGCCAACAGCGGCAGGCCCGATGCTTCGAACACGGGCAGAAACGCAGCCAGCGCTTCGTGCGCCTCCACCATCAGCTCGCCGCCGGAACCCTGGTGGAAATCGCCGGGTATGCGTTGCAGCACGTTGAACGGGACCATCCCGGCCAACACCGGATGGCCGGGCAGGGCATCGCGCAGGATGGCGGCGTTGTGCAGGCCATTCTGGAAGCTCACCACCGGCACGCCGGGAGCAATCACTTCCGCCAGCTCACGCGCCACCGTTTCAGTGGCCGACGACTTCACGGTCACCAGTACCAGGTGCGCTTTCGCCGCAGCGAAGGGATTGACCTGCAGCTCCACATCGCGCGCGGCGACGTGTTCATGGCCGCCGAGCAGGTCGCTCCAGTCCAGGCCGTGGATGCGCCAGGCGTCGATCACGCGGCGGCGGCCGATGCAGGTGATACGGGCATTGTCGTGCAGCCGGGCGCCGAGGTAGCCGCCCACGCTGCCTGCGCCGTAGATGGCGATGCGGGGCAGGGCATGCACGCTCATGCGATAGCCTTGGCGGCGGCGCGACCGGCGATGCGTCCGGAAAACAGGCAGCCGCCGAGGAAGCTGCCTTCCAGTGCGCGATAGCCATGCAGACCGCCACCGCCGAAGCCTGCCGCTTCGCCCACGGCGTAAAGCCCTGGCATCGGCTGGCCATCCTGGCCGAGCACGCGCGCATCCAGATCGGTTTCCAGACCACCCAGCGTCTTGCGCGTGAGGATGTTCAAACGCACCGCGATCAGCGGGCCGTTCGCCGGATCCAGCAGGCGATGCGGCTTGGCCACGCGTACCAGCTTGTCGCCGCGATAGCGACGCGCGTTGTGGATGGCCATCACCTGGCCGTCCTTCGTGTACGGATTGTCGAACTGGCGATCGCGCGCCTCGATCTCCTGGCGGATATGCGCCAGGTCGAGCAGCGTGTTGCCGGCGAGCGCATTCATGCCGGCGACGAGTTCTTCCAGCGTGTCGCGCACGATGAAGTCGCGGCCGTGCTGCTTGAACGCTTCCACCGGTGCAGGTGCGCCCTTGCCGACCGCGCGCTTGGCGACTTGTCGCCAGCTCTTGCCGGTGAGATCGGGATTCTGCTCCGAGCCCGACAAGGCAAATTCGCGACGGATGATCTGCTGGTCGAGGATGAACCAGCTGTAGTCGTGGCCGGTGCGACGCAGATGCTCCAGCGTGCCCAGCGTGTCGAAGCCTGGCCACAGCGGTCCGGGCAGGCGGTTGCCGGCGGCGTCGAACCAGAACGACGAAGGTCCCGGCAGGATGCGGATCGCGTGCTTGGGCCAGATCGGATTCCAGTTCTCGATGCCTTCCACGTAGTGCCACATGCGATCGCGATTGATCAGCCGCGCGCCGGCGCTTTCGCTGATGCCGAGCATGCGGCCGTCCACGTGCGCGGGCACGCCGCACAGCATGTGCGCGGGTGGCGGGCCGAGACGTTCCGGCCAGTTGCGCCGCACCAGCGCGTGGTTGCCGCCGATGCCGCCCGACGCCACGATCACCGCCTGCGCGCGCTGTTCGAAATCATGCAGCACGTCGCGCGAACTGGGCTTGCCGCGCGCCATGCCGTCGGCCGCCAACACCTTGCCGCGCACGCCCACGACGGCGCCGCCTTCCACGATCAATTCATCCACGCGATGGCGGAAGCCAAATTGCAGCAAGCCTTTGGCCTGTGCTTCGCGGGCGCGCCGCACGAACGGTTCGATCACGCCGGGGCCGGTACCCCAGGTGACGTGGAAACGCGGCACCGAATTGCCGTGGCCAACCGAACCGTGTCCGCCGCGCTCGGCCCAGCCCACCACCGGAAACCAGCGCATGCCCATGGCGTGCAGCCAGGCGCGCTTTTCGCCGGCGGCAAAGTCCACATAGGCTTGCGCCCAGCGGCGCGGCCAGTGGTCCTCGGGGCGATCGAAGGCCGCCGTGCCCATCCAGTCGGCCAGCGCAAGTGCATGCGAATCGCGCACGCCCATGCGCCGCTGTTCCGGCGAGTCGACGAAAAACAGCCCCCCGAACGACCAGAACGCCTGTCCCCCCAGGCTTTGTTCCGGTTCCTGCTCGAGCACCAGCACGCGCTTGCCGGCATCGGCCAGCTCCGTGGCGGCCACCAGCCCGGCGAGGCCGGCTCCCACCACGACCACATCGCACCCTTCCCGCATCCCCCGCCTCCCCGTGGCGATTTGCGTCTTGGGAACTTAGCGTGCCTGTCGGCGCATTCCTATGCGCGCTGCGTCATAGCCCGGAAGTCCCGATAGCCCAGAAGTCTCGGGTGACTGGTGGCACGGCATGACCTCAAGCCCATGCCCGCACTCATGCCGTGCTGCATCGTGGCGATCGAGGCCCACGGCATGTGGCACACGGAAGGGGAACGACATGCGTACCACCATGATGGCTTGCGCGCTGGCGGCGGGACTGGCACTGGGCGGTTCGGTGCATGCACATGAGCTGGACGTGCATGACGGTCATTGCGGCTATTCGACGGCCTACGATGTGCAGGTCATGCCGAGCGGCATCGGTTTTCACCGCGACGACGGCAAGCCCGTCGACGTGTTCATGCATGACGGCCATTTACGCGTGGATGGCCGCGACGTGTCGGTGAGCGATGAAGATGCCGCACGTCTGCGCGACTACGAGCAGCAAGTACGGCTGCTATTGCCGGAAGTCGCGGATATCGCACGCGAGGGCGTCAACATCGGATTTGCCGCCATGCGCACCGTGCTGATGACCTTCGCGCAGAACGACGACGAGCGCCGGCACATGCTGGGCCGCCTGGATGAAAACCGCGGTCTGGCCCTGGCCCGCGTCGACGCCGGGCTGGGCAAAGGCGTGTGGAAGTCCGACGACATGGACGAGATCGTCGAAAAAAGCGTCGAGAATTCCATTTCCGATCTGGTTTCCAAGGTGGCTGGTGAGGCCGTCTCGGCGGCGCTATCCGGTGACCAGAGCAAGGTGGCAGCGCTGCAGGCGCGGGCCGAGTCGCTGGATAAGAGCATCGACCGCGAAGTGAACAAGCGCGCCGACATGCTGGACAAGCACGCCGACGCGCTGTGTCCGAAACTCAGTTCGCTGGACGCGCTGCAGCACCAGTTCCAATTCCGCCTGCAGGACGGCTCACGGCTGCAACTGCTGGCCTACGACAAAAAAGAACACAACAAGAAGCTGATGACAGCCACGGACAGTGCCCGCGCCGGCGGAGGCGAATCCGCGCACTGATCCTTCGTCAGGGCTCCCCTGCCAGACATTGGACCGCGTCGGTGCTGTCGATGCGGTCATTTTTCGTGGGCGAAACAGAACCTTGATTGTTGCGCTGGTAGTCTCTCGGGGTTTTTTCGTTGAGAGCGCCGCCACTCATGCACGATCTTCTGGCCCGTCTGCCCCTTTCCGAAGCCACCATTTCGGTGCTTATCAATATCGGCCTGGCTATCTTGCTGCTGCTGATCGGCGTATGGCTGGCCGCGCGCGTGGCCAACATCGCCCAGCGCGCCATGCATCGCGCGAATGTGGACGTGACGCTCAGCGGTTTTTTGCGCAACCTGATCTATGGCGTGCTGATTGCGATGTTGATCGTGATGGCGCTGCAGCAGGCCGGCGTGCCCTCGGCGCCGCTGGTGGCTGCGCTGGGCGCGGGCGGTCTGGCCATTGGCCTGGCCTTGCAGGGTTCGCTGAGCAATCTGGCCTGGGGCGTGCTGTTGATCGTGTTTCGCCCGTTCCGGGTGGGCGATTACATCCAGGCCGGCGGCGTGGAAGGCACGGTGGAAGCGGTGAGCCTGATGCACACCATGCTGACCATGCCCGACAACCGCGAGGCGGTCGTGCCCAATGCCAAGATCGGCTCCGACGCCATCATCAATTTCAACCGACGCGGCACCCGTCGCTTCGAGTTGAAAGTGCGCGTGGGATACAAGGACGATCTCGGCAAGGCGATGGAGCTGATCCGCGGGCTGTTCGACGCCGATGCGCGCATCCTGAAAGATCCTGCGCCGGGCGTGTGGACCGAGAGCCTCAGCGACAGCGGCGTGATGCTGGTGCTGCGCGCCTATACCAAGAGCGCCGATGGCTGGGGTGCGCAGACCGATCTGCTGCGCGCGCTGAAGGATCGATTCGAAGCGGAAGGCATCAGCCTCGGGGCGCCCCAGCAGCAGCTGGTATTGCTGCAAGGACGCCCGTCGGAGCAGACCACCTGACGAAGTGGAATGCTGCGACTGGGATCGTCGTTGCGGCAGGCCCGAAATAGCTAGACCAAAGTCTTGCATACGTATGCGAATGGTGCCTTCAAACGATCCAAAAGCGTCCAGAACGCGGTCTCGTTCGCTATCATTGAAAACCTTACGCGGCCGTCATCCCCGCCGGCTCGCCATCGCCATCCGTAGGAGCAACCATGGCCGACCTTAAAGAAGCACGCGTTCCCGATATCGGCAGCGAGAACGTGCCGGTGATCGA
>NZ_JBFTRY010000097.1:0-12720 GCF_056399745.1 Dyella sp. 01N36 | reverse complement strand
GCAACAGCATGGCGCCCAAGAGCACGGCGGCTGCGCCCGCTGCCGCTGCCAAGTCGGCGGGACCGCAGCCGCCGGCCAACGCCGCGCCGGGCGGTGGTCCGGGCATGGTATGGGTCAACGACAGCAGCAAGGTCTATCACTGCCAGGGCGACAAGTGGTACGGCAAGACGAAGTCGGGCGCGTATATGAGCGAGGCCGATGCCAAGGCCAAGGGTTATCACGGGGATCACGGCAAGGCTTGTACGCAGTAATTCTGTGTCGCCTGAAAAGGCCCGCGCGTGCGGGCCTTTTTTTTGTGCCCGGCGTGAGCAGGGTTCAATCCAGTCGCTTGTGGAACAGGCGAATGGCCAGCGTGAGCATGACCGCGATGAACGCCACCAGGGCGACCGCGTCATGCCACAGATCACCCAGGTCAGCGCCACGCAGCATGATGCCGCGGATCAGGCGCATGAAATGGGTTAGCGGCAAGGCCTCGGAAATCCACTGGGCGGGCAGCGGCATGCCGGCATAAGGGAACATGAAACCCGAGAGCAGGATCGATGGCAGGAACACAAAAAACGTCATCTGCATCGCCTGGAACTGCGAGCGTGCACGCGTCGAGATCAGCAGACCTAGCGACAGATTGGCGAGAATCAGCAGGCCCGACGCCAGATAGACGTCCCACAGGCTGCCGCGGATCGGCACGCGAAACAGCCACACGCCCAGCAGTAACACCACGGTAGTTTGCACCAGGCCGATAGCGGCATACGGCAGCACCTTGCCGATCATCAGCTCCGTACGGCTGACCGGCGTGGTAATCAGCAACTCCATATTGCCGCGTTCGGTTTCGCGCACGATGGCGACGGCGGTGAACAGCACCATGGTCATGGTGAGGATGACGCCGATCAGTCCCGGCACGATGTTGACCGGCGAGCGGCGTTCCGGATTGTAGAAACTCACCACGCTGATCGGCGTTGGCGCCTGCGCGTGGAAATTGTCCGGCTGGTTGAGCGGGTACAGCGCCAGCTGTGCGGCAGCGGACTGCACGACGTTGTCGCTGCCGTCGACCATCACCTGGATGGCTTCGCGACCATCGAGCTTGCGACGCTCGAAATCCGGCGGCACGGCGATGCCCACGCTGATGCGGCCCTCGCGAAGCAGGTCGACCAGCTGTTGCGGCGACTGCGCGCTGGCCTTGAGCTCGATGACGCCGCTGGCCAGCATGTCTTGTACGGCAGCGCGCGAGCCAGCCGTCTGTGCCTGGTCGACGACTGCCGCCGGCAGGTTGCGCAGGTTGAGATTGATGGCGTAGCCAAACAGCAGCAATTGCAGGATCGGCATGCCCATGATCATGGCGAGCGTGACGCGATCGCGCCGCATCTGGCGCAACTCCTTCACCATGATGGCCCACAGTCGTCGCAGATTCACGCCGCTCGCTCCTGAGGTCGACCGAGCCTGCGCGTGGCGACCACGAAGACGTCTTCGAGATTGGGTGCCACGGTCTGGATGTCCATGGAGGCATCGACATCGCCAAGCGCATGGCGCAGGGTTTCCACGCTGACCTTGTCATCGCGCATCAGTACGCGCAGTTCGTTGCCGATCTGGGCCACGCTCAACACCTCGGGCCGGTCATCCAGCGCTGCCTTCGCCTGGCGAGGGGAGTGGGCGCGGATCACAAAGGTCCGGCCGAGCAACGTCTCGGTCAGTTCTTTGGGCGTGCCGTCGGCGACGAGGTTGCCGGTGTCGAGAATCGCCAGGCGATGGCAACGCTCGGCCTCGTCCATGTAGTGCGTGGATACCAGGATGGTGGTGCCGGCATCGGCGAGCTCGAACAGTTTTTCCCAGAAATCGCGTCGCGACTCGGGATCGACCGCGCTGGTGGGCTCGTCCAGGAACAGTAGTTCCGGCTTGTGCACGATCGCACCCGCCAGCGCCAGGCGCTGCTTTTGCCCGCCGCTCATGGTGCCGGCCAGTTGCTGCTGACGATCGTCCAGCCGATAGCGCTGCAACAGCTCGTCCACGCGTGCACGCGTCTCATGGCGCGACAAGCCCTGCACGGTGGCGAGAAATTCCAGGTTCTGGCGCACCGACAAGTCTTCGAACAGGGAGAACTTCTGCGTCATATAGCCAATGCGCCGCTTCAGCGCTTCGGCCTGTTCGGGGATGCGCAAGCCCAGTACGTCGATCTTGCCTTCGCTGGGTGTCAGCAGCCCGCACAGCATGCGTATCGTGGTGGATTTGCCCGAGCCGTTGGGCCCCAGAAATCCATAGACGCAGGCCCGCGGCACGTCCAGGTTGACGCTGTTCACGGCCACCAGCGCGCCGAAGCGCTTGGTCAGTCCCTGCGCGTGAATGGCGTTGTCAGTCATGGCTGGCTTTGCCGGGGAAGGCAACGGCAACGGGGAAGCCCTGGGGAAGATCGCGGGCATCGGTGCCCAGGGCAATCTCCGCCAGATAGCTCAGTCGCGTCGCGTCCTCGCCGCTCAAGGCGTAGTACGGCGTAAAGGTGGGCTCGCTGCGGATCATGCGCACCGTGCCATGGAATTGCTGCTTGCCGTCGTGCAGTTTGACGATCGCCTTGTCGCCGACCTTGATCGACGGACGCAGCGCCGACGGTACGTAGACGCGTGCATAGGGCGTGTCGCTGGCAAGCAGGATGACCAGCGGCGTGCCGGGCTGGGCCTGGTCGCCCAACTTGTAGGGCAGGCTGTCCACGCGTACATCGCGCGGCGCGGTCAGATCGAGCTTGTCCAGATCGACCGCTCGCGAAGCTGCGTTGGCGGTTGCCGAGGTCACGGCGGCGCGTGCCTGGGCGATGTCTTCCACGCGCGATCCGTTGACGAGCTGATCGAGCGCTGCACGATCGGCCGCCACGGCTGCGTCGGCATTGCCGGCCGAGGCTTTGGCGCGGTCAAGATCCGCCGCGGAGATGAATTGCTGTTTGCCCAGGGCGGACAGCCGTTGGTAATACGCATTGGCGTCACGGGACTGCGCCTGTGCGCCGGCAAGATTGGCACGCGCCTGGCGAATCTGCTCTTCACGCGGACCGCGCTGAAGTTCGAGCAAAGCCTGTTGCTGTTGTTGCAGGTCGGCGCGAGCGGAGTTGAGTGCGGCCTGCGTACGCGTGGTTTCCAGCTGCATGATGCGCGTGCCGGCGGGAACGTACTGGCCTTCGCGTACGTCGATTTTCACGATGTGCTCGGCGGCCGGCGCGGGTAGCGTGATGCGGTCGAATTCCACGGTGCCCAGCGTCTGCGGGGGCGACTCTTGGCAGCCGGCCAGCAGCAGCGAGGCGACCAGCGTGGCGACCAAACGATGATGGATGTTCATGGCGGGACTCCCATGCCATGTTCGAGCAGGGCAAGCGCGTGGCGGACCAGCACGTCCGTGCCCAGGTCGGCCTGGAACATCTGCCGCCAGATCGGGGCGCTGGCCGCCGGGAACAACGTCAGGCCGATCAGCGATACGACCATCAGGCGTGGATCAAGCGAGGCATGGATCTGTCCGCGCTGCTGCGCCTGTGCAAAACGGCGGGCCAGCATCTGTGGCAGCTCGGGCCCGATGCGCGAAAGCAGGAGCTCCCGCAGGGCGCCGCCTTCGCACAGGACTTCGCGGACCCATAGCGAGGGAAACCATGGGAAGGCGTCGACCAGTCCCAGCACGCCCTGCACGAATTGCCTGGCCATGGCGTGCACGTCATCGCCTGYAGTGCTCACCACTTCGCGCAGGCTCATGACGGCGGGCAGCAGGCGTTCCTCGAACACGGCGTTCTGCAGGGCCGGTTTGCTGCCGAAGTAGTAATTGAGCATGGCGGGGGTCACGCCGGCTTCCTTGGCGATGTTGCGCAAGGAGGTCGCTGCGATGCCGTCCCGTACGAAGCAGGCGAGGGCCGCCTCGATCAAGCTGGCGCGCAAGTCGGGGCTGTCCGTGGTGGGGCGGCCAGGGGTGCGGCGGGCGGCCGACTGCGGAGGGCGTGGTTTGGTCGTCATGGCTATTAATTAATCATAGCTTTAATTAATTTTCAAGTGGCTGGAAGGTATAGGTATTTACCAATAAGAAAGGCCGGCATGAGCCGGCCTTTCGGGGTGGATTGAACGGTCGGTCAGCCGTTGGGCACCACCGGCAGACTGATGGAGCTGGCGGTACCCGGGGAGTGCCATACGCGCTGCGTGGCCTTCCGGTAATCGGCCGGCTTCGCGTCGAAGATATTGGGCACGAAGGTCTGCGGATTGCGGTCGTACAACGGGAACAGGCTCGACTGCACCTGCACCATGATGCGGTGGCCGGGCTGGAACACGTGGTTGGTGGTGGGCAGGCCAAACGCGTAAAGCAGCGGTTGGTCGGGCGTCAGCGCTTGCGGATGTTCGAAGCTGGTGCGATAGCGGCCGCGGAAAATATCCAGCGACACGGCCAGCTCATAGCCGCCCATCTCGGGGTTGGACGGCACCGTATCCGGATAGACGTCGATCAGCTTCACCACCCAGTCGCTGTCGGTGCCGCTGGTGGAGGCATACAGATTCACCTGCGGCGCGCCACCGATATGCAGGGGCGCAGTGAGCGGTTCACTCACGTAGGTCAGCACGTCCGGACGTCCATCCACGAAACGCTGGTCGTTGACCAGCCAGCGCGTCCACGCATCGTGATCGGCGAAATGCACGGGGCGCGGCTGGTAAGGCACGGGCTTGGCCGGGTCGGAGGTGTACTCGTCGTATTTCACGGCGTCGGATGCGGGTGCGGTAAACGAGAGCGAGCCGTTGCTGCCCAGATACAGCGACTTCGGTTTGTTGCTGCAACCCTTGTCACAGCTGAGCGGCCACGACTTGTAGCGGTCCCAATGGTTTTCGCCGGTGTTGTAGATCAGCACCGGCGGCGTGTTTGCCTTCGGCGCGCCGGCGACCAGATATTGATCGAAGAAGGGCTTGAGCACATCGCGGCGGAACTGCAAAGCCGTGTCGCCATCCCACTGCAACGGGCCCAGCGAACGCCCGTCGTAGTTCACCTGGCTGTGCCGCCATGGTCCCATCACCAGGAAATTCTTGTCGTTGCCCTTGTCCTTGCCTTCGGTGGCGGCGTAGCTGTGGATCGCGCCCCACATGTCTTCCTGGTCCCACAATCCCTGCAGCCACATGGTGGGCACGGCCGCCGGCTGCCCGGCCATGATCTTGTCCAGCGCCTGGCCTTGCCAGAAGGCATCGTACGCGGGGTGTTCGTCGAGCTTGCGCCAGAACGGCAACTGCTCCAGGCCGTTTGCGCGGGCGTAATCGCCGGCGGAACCGGCGCTGAGGAAATTGCTGTAATCGTCGTAGCCCACGCGCGGGATGCCGCCTTTCTTGCCGTCCTTCTTGCTGGTCTGGCCGTAGATGTAGTCGAAGTTGGTCTGGCGGTAGGCGCCGTAGTGGAACCAGTCGTCGCCCATCCAGCCGTCGACCATCGGGCTTTCCGGCGCGGCCACCTTGAGCGCCGGATGCGGATGGATCAGCGCCATCACCACGGTGAAGCCTTCATAGGAGGAGCCGAGCATGCCGACGCGGCCGTTCGATTCGGGCAGGTTCTTCACCAGCCAGTCGATGGTGTCGTAGGCATCGGTGGAATGGTCCACGTCGCTGGCGTTGAGCGGCCCGCGCAACGGACGCGTCATCACATAGTCGCCTTCGGAGCCGTACTTGCCGCGCACATCCTGGAACACGCGGATGTAGCCGCTGTGCACGAACACCTCGTCACCTTGCGGCAGGGTGGCATCCATATGCGGGGAGGTGAAGCGCTCGGCGCGGCCGCTCGCGTCGTAGGGCGTGCGCGTCAACAGGATCGGCGCGTTGTGCGCGCTCTTTGGTATCACGATCACCGTATGCAGCTTCACGCCGTCGCGCATCGGTATCATCACCTCGCGCTTCACGTAGTCGTAGCCGGCGGTCTCGGCCGCGTAGGCCTTGGAGGTGATATCCGGCGTGAGCGGCGCCGTCTGCGCATGGACAATCGAGACGCCGGCAGCGGCGAGAGCAACGGCGAGCAGGGTACGGCGGATACGCATGAATCCTCCAGGCGAGCGGCTAGCGATAGCCGTTCGGGCGAGTGAGTGGATGGAGCCCCGGTACGACTGTAAGCGAGTGGCCCCCAAGCTCCCACCATGACTTCCTGCCTATACGATGCCCAGTGCGCAAGAATGGGAACGCTGCCGCCGAAGGCGCCGACCACACTGGGCCCACTCCCAGAGGAAGCCCAGTCATGAAAACCCATACGCGTCAGGACTATCTGCAACGCATCGATCGCGTGGTCGCCCTGCTCCAGTCGGCGGTGGCCCAGGGCGAAGCGCTGCCGGAGTTGGCGCAACTGGCGGCCGCTGCCCATCTTTCGCCGTTCCATTTTCATCGGATCTACCGTGCGCTCGCTGGCGAAACGATCGGCCAGACGGTTGCGCGCCTGCGCTGGCTGCGCGCCTTGCAGCTGTTGTCCGAGCCCGCCGAGCGTGTCACCGAGACGGCGCTGGCGGTGGGATACGAAACACCGCAGGCGTTTGCACGCGCGTTCCGGCAGGCCTTCGATGCCACGCCGAGCGAACTGCGCGGGCAGCAGGGACGACTGCACGAAGCGATGCAGCGCCTTCGTCGTCCCGCCAGGCAAGATGCGGCCGAGCAGGCCTTCGAGGTCGAAGTCGTCTCGGTCGAGCCTTTTCGCGTCGTGGCAACGCGCTATGAGGGCGCGCATCGCGAACTGGATCAGGCCTATGGACGTCTATTCGCCTGGGCCGCCGAGCGTGCGTTGTTGGAGCGCCTGACCGGCATCTACGGGATTGCCCACGATGGCGGCCCTGACGCGCGGCCCGACCACGGCGCCTTCGATTGTGCACTGGCCTTCGAGGGAAACGAGGTGCCAGGCGACTCGGAAACCAAGCCGCTGCAACTGGGCGGCGGCCTGTGGGCGCGCTGGCGCCACGTGGGCTCCTACGATGCACTGGGCGGGTTGACCGATCGCCTGATCGGCCACTGGTTGCCCGATAGCGGCTACGTTCTGCGCGATGAACATCCGTTCCGGCATTTCCTCGATGACCCCGAGGAAGTGCCGGAAGCCTCCTTGCGTGCGGACGTCTATTTGCCGGTCGCGCGCTGCTGAGCCGACGCGCGGATCATCCGGCCGTCTCGGCCCAGGGATCGTAGCTTCCGAACCACCACAGGTGACCTTCCAGGTCGCGGCAGCTATAACCGGCGCCGCCGTATTCCTTCTCGGCGTACTCGTCGATGATGATGGCGCCGGCGGCTTTGGCCTGTTCGTAGTGCGCCTTGCAATCCTTGACGATCACGCAAGGGCACTGCGTCTCGCGTCCATCGACCTGGTCAGGCTGCACCATGCGTCGACCGAACTCGTTGTCGTTGACCGAGCCGAGCATCAACATGCCGCTGCCGTAGGTGAGCTGCGCGTGGGCCACGCCGCCTTGGTCATCGTCGTAGACGGCTTGTTGGTGGAAGCCAAATGCCTTGCACAGCCAGTCGATGGCGGCGTGCGCATCGCGATAGCGCAGACAGGGAATGATGGTGCTGCCGGTAGCGTGTGGCGTGCTCATGGGCGTGCTCCGTGACAGGGATGGGCCGAGCGTACCCTGTTGTGCGGCCATGTCTTGTCGATTTTCCGAGTGCCGCTCAGGCGCTGCGGTCGCTCTCTACCGCGCGGGGCCAGCTACGGCGCACGCCTTCCAGTTTCTCGTCCAGCCGGGCGCGGTTGCGGCCAGCCAACTTGGCCCGGTACATGGCCAGATCCGAGCGCTCCACCAGGGTGTCGACCGTGTCTTCGTGCGTGCGCATGGCAATGCCGATGCTCACGCTGAGCACCAGGCCAGTCTGGTTCACCGGTATCTCCAGGCGATAGACGCGGCGGCATAGCCGCGTGGCCACCTGCATGGCCTGGTTCTGTTCGATGCCAAACAGCATGGCTACGAACTCTTCGCCGCCGTAGCGACCCAGCAGGTCGTGCGGGCGCAGTTCGTTGCGCAAGGCCTCGGCCACCGCGACCAGGGMGCGGTCGCCGGCCGCATGGCCCTGGCGGTCGTTGAGCATCTTGAAGTGATCGAGATCGAGGAAGAGCAGGGCGATCGGTTGCGTCCCGCAATTGCCCAGCACCTTTTGCACGCTCTCCGTCCAGGCGCGTCGGTTGAGCACATTGGTAAGCGCGTCGTTGTCGGCCAGCTCCTGCACCACATGGCGGTCGCGTCGCATCATCAGGGCGCGATCAGCGAGTCCCAGCGAAAGCACGATGGCTTCAAATGCTCCCGCGGCGAGGCAGGCATCGCCCAGCCAGGTGACATCCGGCAGCATGCCGGTCATTTGCGAGCTGTACAGCGCGGTGAGCGCGAGCAGAGGGGTCCAGCCGACCAGGAAGAACCAGGCTGGGCGAGAGCCCTGCACGGCGGCAACCACGGCGGCACTGAGCAGCAACAGCGTGCCGATCACCAGCAAGGGCGTCACCAGTACTTGGGCGGTCTGCTGCAGTACCGCGACCTGGCTGTTGTCGAGCAACACCAGCAGCGGCATGCCCACGGCCAGCGCCACGGTCGGCGTCTGCAGGATGGCTGCATAGCGTGGCAATTCGCAGAAGCGTGAGACGAACATGGCCGCAAAGGCGAGCGACAAGGCCATCGCCGACGAAGCGATCATCGGCGCCACACCGCCCAGCCAGGTCAGCTCCAGCGGATGGAACAGATAGCCCGTCTGCACGCCCTGGATCAGGGCGTAGCAGAGCACGTAACCGGCGTACCAGGCGAACGTGCTATCGCGCAGCATCAGTGCGAGGCAAAGCGCCATCAGCGACATGGCCACCATGACGGCGAAGCAGGCGCTGGCGAAGGCCAGCCATTGCGCATCGGTCAGCAGATATTCGTTCCACGGCTGCAGATGAAAACCGGCGACGGCATGGTTGACCGTACCCGGCTCGATCTTCATCAGGATGGGCGAAGAAGCCGGCGTGTCGGCGCTGATGCGGTAGGCCAGGCGGCCGTTGCCGTGGGCGGTGGCCATAAAGTCGTCGAGCGACATCCTCAGCGACGAGCCGTCGGCATTGAACAGCGTCACCGGCGCCAGCGGCGGGGGATAGACGGAAAGCACCCGCTCTTCGTTCACGAGTGGGGGTTGTGGCTGCAGCACCACCCAGGTGCCCAGCCCGCGACGGGAGAACCGCTGCAGCAGATTGGGATCGAAACCGGCCAACTCGCCCCGATGGTAGGCATCCAACACCGACTGCGGGGTATCGCCAGGCATGACTTCTCGCGCCGCACCGGTGAGGGCCGTGGCGGCATGCGCCGAGCAGGCGAACAACAGCAGGGCGAGGATGCCCAGCATCCGCCCGTAGCGACGCGTCGCGATGGTCGCGAGTGGCCCAACCATGTACCGGTCCCCCTTCTTCGCACCGCTCCGCTGTGGGAGTCGTACGCAGCTTTATGGCCGATCCGGTCAATCCTGTGAGCAGAAACCCGCGTTACCGGTGGCGCGGGCAGGGCATCATCCGTGCGTGTTGCCAAGGCCGCCATGGCTGGCGGCGCCTTGTTGGAACCAATAACGCCAAGACTCGATGGGCGGTATGGAAGGCTATAAGGCCATCATGCCACAAGGCCAGAGCAGCCGTGTGACGGAGGTTTATCACGAGGGGTTCACTGCCTGCAATGCCATGCTCTATGCCTTTCGGCGACTTCCAATTCCACTCTCTGGGAGCTAGGCAATGAGCAACGAGAAGATCCGTGTGGCCGTTCTGGTGGGCAGCCTGCGCAAGGATTCCTTCAACCGGAAGCTGGCCCGCGCCGTGGAGGCGCTGGCTCCGCCGGAGCTGAGCTTCGAACACATCCGCATCGACAACCTGCCGCTGTACAACCAGGATTTCGATACCGACTACCCTGCCGAAGGCAAACGCCTCAAGCAGGAGATAGGCGCCGCCGATGCACTGCTGTTCGTGACTGCGGAATACAATCGCTCGATCCCTGGTGTGCTCAAAAACGCCATCGACATCGCATCGCGTCCGTGGGGCACCAATTCATTCGCGGGCAAGCCGGCGGCCGTGATCGGCGTCTCCGTGGGCGCCCAGGGCGGCGCGATGGCGCAGCAGCATCTGCGCAACGTACTGGCCTATCTCGACGTGCCCACGCTCGCTCAGCCCGAGGTGTTCATCCACGCCAAGGACGGTCTTTTCGCCGAGGACGGCTCGATCGCCAGCGAGGGCACGCAGAAATTCCTGCAGGGCTTCATGGATCGCTATGTTGCCTGGGTCAAACGCCACCGCCAGGATGGCGTCCGAGCCCGGTGAGCCGGAACGTGTTGCGCTGCCTCTGCCAGAACAGGGGCGGCGCAACCGGTCCGGGCGCATCACATATCGGCACTGACACCTGAGCCGCAAATCTTTTCCAGCAGCTGCGTCTGCACATTGCGCACCGTCTGGCTCGCACCTGGCCGACTGCGCGCATAGCGGCCATCGGCATGCAGCAGCCAGGTACTGGAGTTGTCGGATAGATAAAGTTCCAGCTCCTTCTTCAGGCGGCTCTGCAGCTTCTTTCCTTCCACCGGAAAACCGGTTTCCACGCGGCGATCCAGGTTGCGTTCCATCAGATCGGCGCTGGCCAGGTAGAACTTCTCTTCGCCGCCATTGAGGAACCAGTACACGCGGCTGTGCTCCAGAAAGCGGCCCACGATGGAACGCACGCGGATATTGTGCGAGATGCCCGGCACACCCGGACGCAGGCAGCACATGCCGCGCACGATCAGGTCGATCTTCACACCGGCGATGCTGGCCTTGTAGAGCGCGCGAATCATCTTGGCATCGGTGACCGCATTGACCTTGATGATGATCTGCGCCGGCTTGCCGGCCGCCGCATGCGCGGTCTCGCGCGCGATCAGTTCCAGCAGCGTCTTCTTCAGCGTGAACGGTGCGTGCAACAGCTTTTTCATCTGCAGCAGCTTGCCCATGCCGGTGAGCTGGCTGAACAGCTTGTGCACGTCTTCGCACAGCGCCTGGTCGGAGGTGAGCAGGCTGTAGTCGGTGTAAAGGCGCGCGTTGCCGGTGTGATAGTTGCCGGTACCCAGGTGCGCATAACGCACCAGTTCCTCGCCTTCGCGACGCTGGATCAGCATCAGCTTGGCATGCGTCTTCACGCCGACCACGCCGTAGATCACCATGGCGCCGGCCTGTTGCAGGCGCGAGGCCAGGGTGAGATTGGACTCCTCGTCAAAGCGCGCGCGCAGCTCGATGACGACGGTCACTTCCTTGCCCGAACGCGCCGCATCCACCAGCGCGTCGACGATTTCGGAATTCGCACCGCTGCGATACAGCGTCTGCTTGATCGCCAACACGGTCGGGTCCTTCGCCGCCTGGTGCAGCAGATCGACCACCGGCGCAAACGACTCGTACGGATGCAGCAGCAACACATCCTGGCGGCCAATCACCTGGAACAGGTCCTCGGCCTTTTTCAAAGCCTTGGGAATGGACGGCGTGAACGGCGGGTACTGCAGTTCCGGGCGCAGCGTCTTGGTGATCAATCCGAACAGGCGCGCCAGGTTCACCGGGCCGTTCACCTCGTACATCTCGGCGGCGGTCAGGCCGAACTGGCGCAGCAGGTAGTCGGTCAGCTCGGTGGGGCAGTTGTCCGCCACTTCGAGTCGCACGGCATCGCCAAAGCGGCGCGAATACAGCTCGCCGCGCAACGCGCGGGCAAGGTCTTCGACGTCTTCCGGGTCGAGGGTGAGGTCGGCATTGCGGGTCAGGCGGAACTGGTAACAACCGCGAACCGACATGCCCGGGAACAGTTCCTCGGTATGCGCATGAATGATCGAGGACAGCAGCACGAAGTTCTCGCCGCCCTCGCATACCTCGTCGGGCAGGCGAATCAGTCGCGGCAGTACGCGCGGCGCCGGCACGATGGCCAGGCCCGAATCGCGGCCGAACGCATCGGTGCCTTCCAGCTGCACGATGAAGTTGAGGCTCTTGTTCACCAGCAACGGAAACGGGTGGGTCGGATCGAGTCCGATCGGCGTCACCAGCGGGGCGACTTCGTGGCGGAAGTAACGACGCACCCACAGTTTCTGTTTGTGCGACCACTCGTTGCGGCGAACGATGCGGATACCGTTGCGCGCCAGCTCCGGCAGGATGTTGTCGTTGAGGATCGCGTACTGCCGTTCGATCTGCTTGTGCGTGATCTCGCTGATCTCGGCCAACGCCTTGCGTGGCGCCACGCCGTCGGATCCGACGATTTCGTGATCGAAGGCGATCTGGCTCTTCAGGCCCGCCACGCGGATCTCGAAGAACTCGTCCAGGTTGCTGGAGAAGATCAACAGGAACTTCAGCCGCTCGAGGATCGGCTTGCTTTCGTCCAGCGCCTGCTCCAGCACGCGGATGTTGAATTGCAGTTGCGACAGTTCGCGATTGATATACAGGGTGGGATCGTTCAAGTCCGGCGCAGCGCTCGCGGCAGGCGCCTGGACGGGTGCGGCGGGCACCTGTTCGGTGATGGCGGCGTCGCGCTCTGCGCTGGTTCGGACGACATCGGTACTCATCGGTTCACCGTTCGATGGGCGGGCGCGAGACTGGCTGCGCTATCCGCGAATGGAAAGCATGGTAAGCCGTCAATTGCGACCGGGCCATGGCAGGAAAGCGCAGACGTGTGCGCTGTCATAAGACCGACATATTGCCCATCGCATCTGACGAACCTGTGACAGTGCATAGTCGGATGTTATGGAGCCGTGATTGCCGCCGATGATCATTTGTGGGAGCGCACCC
>NZ_JBFTRY010000096.1:0-12884 GCF_056399745.1 Dyella sp. 01N36 | reverse complement strand
GTCCGAAGGTGGCGTTGCCTTCGCGGTAGTCGCGGCTTTCTCCGGTGATCATCCAGCTGGCATAGGCGTACCAGCCGCGGAAGCGCAGGGCAGGCAGACCGTCGCTGCGTTGCAGATGCGCCTCCATATATTCGGCCTGCCAGGAGAACGGCCCGTTGACGTGCGCCGCTTCGAGGCCGTAGCGCTGCACCTTGTTCGAGCCGGTGATATCGCCGGTGTTGAGGAAATAGCCGTCCGAGGACAGTGCCACCTCCGAGGCCGACTTGAACTGCTGGTCGTTGTCGGGGCCGGCGCGACGCGTCGAATAATCGATGGCCAGGTGATACGAGCCGCGCGCAGTATTCAGCAGATAAGCCAGGCGACCGGTGAGAGCCACGCCGCGCTGGGTACGGCCTTCGTCCTTGGTGCCGGCGGTATAGAAGCCGTAACTCCATATCCAGGGGCCGTGGAAATCGCTGGAGGTGACGCCCACGCTGCGACTCGGTGCGAGCGCATTGGTGGTGGCGCGCTCGAGAAAAGTCGTGTTGCGAAAACTGCCGAACTGCTCAAGGCCGAACGGTTCCTGCTGGTTGCCCATGGTGACCACGCCGAAATACTTGGTCTGCTTGCGAACGTAAACATCCTTGAATTCCAGATGGCCGTCCACGATCTGCGCGTCGGCATAGAACAGCCAGTCGAAGCGCAGATTGTGAGTGAGGCTGATGTCGGCGCGCCGTATCGAAAATTGCGTATTGCCCAGGCCTTGATGGTTGTAGTCGGCGGCATCGACCATCACGTAGCCGTGGATCTGGTTGTGGATCACCGGCGTGTCGATGCCGCCTTCGAAGGGACGCATCAGCGACAACTCGCGCAAGTGCTCCAGTGCAGCGCTGTCATTGCTGGCCGTCGACGTCCCGGAGGCAGGCGCGGCGGGCAAGGCTTCTTCAGAAGCGCTGGTCGAGGCGGCCGATGGTTTTGACGGCTGATGGACGCATCCCGCTGCCGTCGCGCAGGCAAGGCCAAGGCTCAACCATGTCGGGGCATGGCCAGCCAGCGTCTTGCGCGCGATATCCGCCATGCCCGCTCACCCCCGTCCCTTGCCGCTGTTGACCTCTGGCGGCCAGCCATCCTTGCGCTGGCCCGGGCTATTCATAGTGCCGCGATGGTGAAGCTTTGGTCTGTGGGAGCTGCAGGAAGCGAGCGTCCGCAATCCTGCCGTGGCGGGGCAGGGCTTCCCTACGGAGGCGCATGGCCCGCCGTGCGGGTTAATATGGCGGTTTGCAACGCCTCCCAGGAGTCCTCGAGTGATCATCAACCCCAAGGTGCGTGGTTTTATCTGCGTGACGGCCCATCCGGTCGGTTGCGAGCACAACGTGATCGATCAGATCAACATCACCAAGGCGCAGGGCGACCTGGGCGAGGGTCCCAAGCGCGTGCTGGTGATCGGTGCTTCCACCGGCTACGGCCTGGCCTCGCGCATCACCGCGGCCTTCGGTTACGGCGCGGCCACCCTCGGCGTGTTCTTCGAGAAGCCCAGCAGCGAGACCAAGACGGGCACCGCGGGCTGGTACAACTCCGCGGCGTTCGACAAGCTCGCCAAGGAAGCCGGCCTGTTCAGCCGCTCGATCAACGGCGATGCGTTCGCCAACGAGACGCGCGAGCGCGCCATCGAGATCATCAAAAACGAGATGGGCGGCAAGATCGACCTCGTCGTCTATTCGCTGGCCTCGCCGGTGCGCAAGCTGCCGGACACCGGTGAAGTGGTGCGCTCGTCGCTCAAGACCATCGGCGAGACCTTCACCGCCAACTCGATCGACACCAACCGCGACACCGTGGTGCAGGCGTCGGTGGAGCCGGCGACCGAGCAGGAAATCAAGGACACCGTCACCGTGATGGGTGGCGAGGACTGGAAGCTGTGGATCGATGCGTTGAGCAAGGCTGGCGTGCTCGCCGATCATGCCAAGACCGTGGCCTATAGCTATATCGGCACCGAGATCACCTGGCCGATGTACTGGCACGGCACGCTCGGCCAGGCCAAGCAGCATCTGGACAACACCGCCAAGCAGCTCGTCGCCGAGCACAAGGCCGAGCATCTGGATGCCTACGTGGGCGTGATGAAGTCGGTGGTGACCCAGGCGAGCGCGGCGATCCCGGTGCTGCCGCTGTATATCGCCATTTCCTTCCGCGTGATGAAGGAGCTGGGCATCCACGAAGGCACCATCGAGCAGATCAACCGCATGTTCCGCGACCGCCTGTACCGCAAGGATCATGGCGCGACCGAAACCGACAGCGACGGCCGCCTGCGTCTGGACGACTGGGAGCTGCGCGACGATGTGCAGCAGGCATGCAAGGCGCTGTGGTCGACGGTGAACACCGAAAACCTCAACCAGCTCACCGACTACGCCGGTTACAAGAGCGACTTCCTGCGCCTGTTCGGCTTTGGCCGCAGCGACATCCATTACGAAGAAGACGTGAACCCGGATCGCCGCTTCGACGTGATCGAACTCTGATCGACCCCACCGGATGCCGCCATCGCGCGGCATCCGGTACCGTCCAAAGACGAGGCATACAACCGCTCAGGCGCTCACTAAGCTGTCGGCATGAGCACCGCCATCGTCTGGTTTCGCCGCGACCTACGCCTCGCCGATCATCCCGCACTCAGTGCCGCCGCGCAGGCGCACGAACACATCCTCCCGCTTTACATTCATGCGCCGCATGAAGAGGGCGCGTGGGCTCCCGGCGCCGCGAGCCGCTGGTGGCTGCATCATTCCCTTGCGCGACTCGATGCCCAGCTGCGCGAGCATGGCAATGCACTGCATCTTGCGCAGGGCAATAGCCTTGAGGTGATGCGTGATCTGATCGACCGCACGGGCGCTACGGCGGTGTATTGGAGTCGTGTCTACGAACCGGCTTCCATCGCGCGAGACAGTGAGCTCAAGACCGCCTTGCGCGAGCAAGGCATCGAAGTGCACAGCTTCAATGCGTCGCTGTGGTGCGAGCCCTGGCGGATCGAGACGAAACAGCAGGGCCCGTATCGCGTGTTCACGCCGTTCTGGCGCAGCCTGCGCCCGCAACTGGACGTAACGCAGCCCTTGGCTGTGCCGGCGTCGCTGCCGGCGACCCACATCGATGGCAGCGTGCCGCTGGAAGCGCTCGGACTATGGCCGCGCATCCCCTGGGATGGCGGCCTCAAAGAAACCTGGCAACCAGGCGAGCAGGGGGCRCAGGAGTGGCTGGATATCTTCATGGATGATGCCGTGAGCGATTACCAGCGTGCCCGTGACCTGCCGGCGCGACACGGCACCTCGCGACTCTCGCCGCATCTGCACTTTGGCGAGATCTCGCCGCGGCAGATCCATCGCCAGCTGGTCGATCGCGCGGCTGCCACCGATGCGCGTCGACGTCCGGACATTGAGCCTTATCTGCGCGAACTGGGTTGGCGCGAGTTTGCGCATCATCTCCTGTATCACTTTCCCAAGACGCTTACGGCGAACTTCAACGAGCAGTTCGACCGGTTTCCATGGGCGAGCGAAGACGCCACGGCGATCGAGCGATGGCAACGCGGCCTTACCGGCATCCCCCTAGTGGATGCCGGTATGCGCGAGCTCTGGCACACCGGCTGGATGCACAACCGCGTACGCATGATCGTGGCCAGCTTTCTGTGCAAGAACCTCAGGCAGCATTGGCATCACGGCGCGCGCTGGTTCTGGGACACGCTGGTGGATGCTGATCTGGCGAACAATACGATGGGCTGGCAGTGGGTGGCTGGCAGCGGCGCTGATGCGGCCCCATATTTCCGCGTATTCAATCCGGTGACGCAGGCGCACAAGTTCGATCCGGAGGGTCAGTATCTGCGACGCTGGTTGCCTGAGTTGGCGGAGGTGCCGTTGAAGCAGTTGCATGAACCGTGGACGGATCCGGCCCTGCTGAAACGCACCGGATATCCCGCGCCTATGGTGGACTTGGGCGAGAGTCGCGAAGCTGCCTTGATGGCTTATCGCACCATGCGCGCGAGCTGAGGATCCGCTGCACCGTCCCCCTGTGGGAGCGCACCCTGTGCGCGACAGGCCTCCACTTCAACGCTCCGTCGGGTCGTCGCGCACAGGGTGCGCTCCCACAGATGTCGGTTGAACGGATGTGGGTCCACTCCATTTGCGCAACAGCCACGCCAACACCGGCGGCGTCACCATCGCCGTCAACAACGACATCGCCACGATGATCGCGTAGATGCGATCGGTGAACACACCCGCTGCCAAGCCAAGGCTGGCAATCACCACGCCCACCTCACCACGCGGCACCATGCCGAATCCGACGACGGTGGCACTACGCGCTCCCAGCGACAGCGATCCAAGAAAGCCGCCGATCAACTTCGATGCAATGGCGATCAGGGTGACCACCAGCAACATGGTCGCCGCCTCGAGGTTCATCAGCTGGTGCAGGTCGATCTTGCTGCCGGTGATGACGAAGAAGAACGGCGTGAGCAGGGCGAGGAGAGGTTGGGTCTGCTTCTCGAGCGTGTGCTGCTGGCGCGTCTCCGAGGCGATCATGCCGGCCAGGAACGCACCAATGATGGCGGCCAGGCCGAACAGCGTCGACACGTAGGCCAGGCCAAGGCAAAGCGCCAGCACGATGGCCAGCGCCGAGTGAGGACTCTGCGGCTTGTCCAGCCAGCTGGAATTCCAGCGCATCACGCGCGCACCGCCGATACCGATGATGGCGATGAAGCCGATCGCGCCGGCCAGCACGGCGAGCAAGTGCACCACATCGATGCCTTCGCCGCCTTGCACCGAAACCACCACGCCAAGCAGCAGCATGGCCAGGATGTCGTCGATCACCGCCGCACCCAGGATCACCTTGCTCTCGATGCGCTGGAGCGCGCCCAGCTCCTGCAGCACGCGCGCGGTGATGCCGGCGGAGGTGGCGACAAAGGCCGCCGCGATAAACAGCGAGCGACTCCAGTCGAAGCCATTGCCGTGCGCCCAGGCACCGCCCAGTGCGAACGGCACGAGCACGCCGAGCACGCCGACGATGAAGGCGACCTTGCCGACTTTCTTCAAGTCTTCAAGCCGTGTTTCCAGTCCCACGGAGAACAGCAGCAAGACCACGCCGATCTCCGCCAGCACATCCAGCGGCGTACCAGGCGCCACCTGGTCGGGCGTGATCCAGCCCAGCAGGGAAGGGCCGATGATGCAGCCGGCGGCGATCTCGCCCACCACGCCGGGCAGCTTCAGCCGCTGCGCGATCTCGCCGCCAAGCTGGGCGGCGATGAAGACGATGAAGAGGGTAAGCAGGATATCGCTGGCGTGATGCATGCGTAAGTACACGGCGGCAGTCGAATGCCACGCATGCTACATGCTCGGCACGAAACCTGCGCTCAGTCGGACGCGTGCGTCGAGCGCGGCGAGGCGTCGCTCTTCAGTCGGCTGAATACCCAGCTGGCCGTGGCGGTCACGACGGCCAGCAACAACACCGTCCACCGAAACGCAGGGATGTAGTCTTCGTGGGCATGGCCTTGCAGCAAGGCCTCCATCAGCAGCGAGGCCAGCGCAATGCCGAAGCTCATCGACAGATACTGCGCCGTCGACGCCATCGACGAGGCCTGGGCGGCAAACTTCACGTCCAGGTCGTTGTAGATAAGGGTATTCATGGCCGTGTACTGCAAGCCCATGAAACCGCCATAGACATAGACCATCAGCGCGATCACCCACATCGGCGAGCTCTTGCCGAGCAGCGCGAACGACGCCAGCATCACCGCCACGATCAGCGTATTGGCAAACAGCAACTTTTGATATCCGAACTGCTGCAACAGCCGGTTGATGCCCCACTTGGCGGTGATCGAGCCCAGCGCCTGCGGCACCATCATCAGGCCGGCCATCAAGGGCGACCAGCCGCAGCCCACCTGCAGGAACAACACCAGCAGCAGGAACATGCCCGATACGCCCAGGCGCGTGAACAGGTTGCCGGCCAGCGACACCCATACGCTGCGTACCCGCAGCAGGCTCAGATCCGCCACGGGGTGATCATTGCGGCGGCTGTGCCACACATAGGTCACGCCGAACACGACGGCGAGCACGCCGAAGCTGGCGATGCGCAGCGATTGTCCGCCGCCGCCGCTGGCAACTTCGGACGCGGTCAGCAACATGGCCGACGCGGCAGCGAACAGCAGAAAGCCCAGCAGATCGAAGGGGTGCACATCGTCCAGCCGGTAATCGGGCATGTCGCGGCGATTCATCCACATGCCGATCATGCCCACCGGGACATTGATCAGGAAGATCAGTCGCCACGAGGTATATTGCGCCAGTGCGCCGCCCAGCAGCGGTCCGAGCACCGAGCCGAGCAGGCCCACCGTGGCGACCGTACTCATGGCTCGCACGAAATCGCGTTTGTCGACGCTGCGCACGAGGACGTAGCGGCCCACCGGCATCAGCGCCGCGCCGCCCAGGCCCTGCAGCACTCGCGCGGCGACCAGCTGCGGCAGGCTCTGCGCGATGCCGCACAACAGCGAGCCGACGGTGAAGGTGGCGATGGCGAGCGCAAAGATGCGCCGCGTGCCGAAGCGGTCGCACAACCATGGGCTGGCGGGAATAAAGATCGCCAGCGTCAGCACGTAACTGGTGAGCGCGGTGCGCATGCCCAGCGGCGTGACGTTCAAGGCCTCGGCCATCGCCGGCACGGCCGTGTTGACGATGGTGGAGTCCAGCGCCTGCATGAAGAAGGCGGCAGCCACCAGCCAGATCAATCCGCGATAGCGATCGCGCGAGGACTCCGGTGGCGGAGCAGGAGCCGGCGCTTCCTCGCCTGGCGGCGGCACGGGAAGGTTGGTTTGGGTGGCGGCCAAATTCTCGGACATGTCTCATTATGATAGCTGCTATGGCAGCTTGCTTTTGCGGGTCGCTGCGTCCAAAGTCGGCTGCGTTTCATCTTTGGGGTGCGCGTGTGCGCACCGCGTCAACTCGCAACAGCGAAGCAGCCCGACGAGCAACGGTGAACGGCAAACCACGATGAATCGATCGCGCCGGGGCGGCAGCGTCCCGGCGCGTCTCTTTTTGCGATAGCTGGCGGATCGTCGCAGGCGCATCCGCACGACAGGAGTCCCTATGAGCAGCAAGCCACCGATTGTCATTTCCACACGCGACCTGGATCGCCTTGAAGCCATGCTCGAGCGCATGCCACCGGTGCAGGCCGGGCAATACCAGGCGCTGCGCGGCGAGCTCGATCGTGCCGACGTGGTGGAGTCTTCGGCGATACCGCCGGACGTGGTCACCATGAACTCCGTGGTCACCTTCAAGGACGACGATGGCGGCGACGAGTTGACTGTCACCCTGGTGTATCCCGCCGGCGCCGGGGTGCCGGGCACGGTGTCGATCCTGGCGCCCGTGGGCAGTGCGTTGCTCGGCCTGAAGGTGGGCCAGCATATCGAATGGCCCACGCCGGACGGCCACCGCCGTGAGCTGCGCGTGCTGGACATCGAATATCAACCTGAAGCGTCGGGCGATCTGCATCGCTGACGCCCTTATGCACGCCTTCTTCACGACTGCCGCGGGATTTACAGGCAATCGGGCCGAAGCGAGTCGAGCTTAGGTAAACTTCCGCTCATGAGGACACCCGCATGAGCCAGAGTCAGGCCACCGATTGGCGCGCCCAGGCCGCCGAACTGCGCGACAAGATTGAACGCGCGAACCATCGCTACCACGTACTCGACGACCCCGAGATCACGGACGCCGAGTACGACCGCGCCATGCGCGCGCTGGAAGCGCTCGAACAGGCACACCCGGAGCTGGCCACGCCCGACTCGCCCACGCGGCGAGTCGGTGCGCGTGCCCAAGGCGGCTTCGCCGAAGTGCGTCACGTGATACCGATGCTGTCGTTGAACAACGCCTTCGAACTGGACGGCGAGGGCGATCGCGAACGCTTCCGCGAGATTGCCGAGTTCGAGCGCCGCATCGAGCAGACCCTGGACCGTCGCAACCCTGAGTTTTCGGTCGAGCCCAAACTCGATGGCCTGGCGATCAGCCTGCGCTACGAAAACGGCGTGTTCGTGCAGGGCGCGACGCGCGGCGATGGCGAGACCGGTGAGGACGTCACCGCCAACTTGCGCACCGTACGTGCGATTCCGCTGCGCCTGCGCGGCGAAGGCTGGCCGCGCGTGCTGGAAGTGCGCGGCGAAGTGATCATGCTGCACAAGGATTTCGAAGCCTTCAATGCACGCGCCCGCGAGCATGGCGAGAAGACCCTGGCCAATCCGCGCAATGGCGCGGCAGGCTCGCTGCGCCAGCTCGATCCGGCCATCACGGCGCGCCGCAAGCTGAGCTTCTTTGCTTACGCGGTGGGCGACGTGCGGGGCGGCGAGCTGCCGGCCACGCATTCCAAGACCTTGGCCAAGCTGCGCGACTGGGGTTTTCCGGTGTCGCCCGAAGTGGGCAGCGCCAAGGGTTTCGATGGTCTGATCGCCTACTACCGGCGCATCGGCGCCAAGCGCGACAAGCTTCCCTACGATATCGACGGCGTGGTGTACAAGCTGGACGACTACGCGGGCCAGCGTGAAATGGGCTTCGTGTCCCGCGCGCCGCGTTGGGCGGTGGCGCACAAGTTCCCGGCGCAGGAGCAGACCACCACGGTCGAAGCGATCGAGATCAATATCGGCCGCACCGGCGCGGCCACGCCGCTGGCCCGCCTTAAACCGGTGCAGGTGGGCGGCGTTACGGTCAGCAATGCCACCTTGCACAACGCCGACCAGGTGGCACGCCTGGATGTGCGCGTTGGTGACACGGTGATCGTACGGCGCGCCGGCGACGTGATTCCCGAAGTCGTGCGCGTGATGCCCGAACTGCGTCCGCCGCATACGCATCCCTGGCATATGCCCACGCATTGCCCAGTGTGCAACTCGGCCTTGGTACGCGAAGAAGGCGAAGCCGCCTGGCGCTGCTCGGGCGGCCTGATCTGCGCGGCGCAACGCAAGGAAGCGCTGATTCATTTCGCCGCGCGGCGCGCCATGGACATCGACGGCCTGGGCGAGCGCTTCGTGGAAGCACTGGTGGATTTCGGCTATGTGCATACGCCCGCCGATCTCTACTCGCTGACGCTGGACGATTTCCTGGAGATGAAGCGGCGTGCCGATGAGAGCGATGGCTCCACACCGGAAACCGTCAAGCAGGGCAAGGTGGCCACCAAGTGGGCCGAGAACCTGATCGAGGCGATCGAGGCCAGCAAGCACACCAGCCTGCCTCGCTTCCTGTTTGCGCTGGGCATCATGCATATCGGCGAAAGCACGGCGAAGACGCTGGCGGCGTGGCTGGGCAGCCTGGCGGTGATCCGTCGCATGCCGGCGGCGGTGCTGCGGGTGTTGCCGGACATCGGCGATGAAGTCGCGCGTTCCATCGCCGCGTTCTTCGCGCAGGACGGCAATCAGGAAGTGGTCGATGCCTTGCTCGCTTCGGGCATCGTGTTTTCCGATGAAACCCATCCTTCGCCCAAGCTGCACCAGCGCCTGGATCTGGCATTGCTGCTGGATATGGCGGGCGTGAGCAAGCTCGGTCCCAAGAGCACCAAGCTGCTGGCCGAACGGTTTACCTCACTGGACAAGCTGGTTGCGGCCGGACCTGCGCATTGGGTGACGGCCGGTTTGCCTTCGGCGGCATTGACCAATCTCGAAGCTTTTCTTGCCGACAAGGCGAAGCTGCAGCAGCTGCGCGAAGCGGACGCGGCCATGTGGGAGTTGCTCAATGCCATTCCCAAGAGCACCAAGGCCGCCACCGCGCCGCTGGAAGGCCAGACCATCGTGCTCACCGGCACGCTGTCGTCGCTGAGTCGCGACGCCGCCAAGGAGCGGCTGGAGGCGTTGGGCGCCAAGGTTGCCGGTTCGGTGTCCAAGAAGACCAGCTTCGTGGTGGCGGGCGAGGCGGCCGGTTCCAAGCTCGACAAGGCGCAGGAACTGGGCGTGGAAGTGTGGGACGAGGCGCGCCTGCTCGAGCTGCTCGCCACCCACGAGGGTGGCGCATGAACCTGCACATGGCAGGGCGCCTGCATCTGCGCGCACGGCTATACGCGCTGATCCGGGCGTTCTTCGCCGAACGCAATGTGCTGGAAGTGGAAACGCCAATCCTGTCGGCAGCCGGCAACACCGATCCGAACATCGAGAGTTTCAGCGCTCGTTTCAGTGGCCATGTCGATGCCGGTGCACGCGAACGCTGGATGCGCACCTCGCCGGAATATCCGTTGAAGCGCTTGCTGGCCGCCGGTGTTGGCGACTGCTACGAGATGGGCCGCGTGTTTCGCAACGGTGAGGCCGGCGGTCGCCACAACCCCGAGTTCACCATGCTCGAGTGGTATCGCGTGGGCTGGGATCATCGGCAGCTGATGGAAGAAACCATCGCGCTCGTCGAGGCTGCACTGGCGATGATGGGATCGCGCGCGGAAATATGCATCGAAGGCTACCGGCAGCTCTTCATCGACGAGCTTGGCATCGATCCGGCGCACGCGCCGATCGAGCAGCTGCAGTTGGCGCTTGAGGAATTCAACATCCATCCGGACGGGCTGACGCGCGACGACTGGCTTGATCTGCTCATCACCCATCGCCTGCAGCCCTCGTTTCCGCGCAACCGCATCACCGTGATCCATGACTATCCCGCCTCGCAGTGCGCGCTCGCGAAAGTGCGGCCGGGCGATCCTCCGCTGGCCGAGCGCTTTGAGCTTTTTCTGGGGCGCTATGAGCTGGCCAATGGCTATCACGAGCTCAACGACGCGGCCGAACAACGTCGGCGTTTCGAGCGCGACAACGCGGTACGTCAATCGCGCGGCCAACCGGCCATTCCGATGGACGAGAACCTGCTGGACACGTTGGACGCGATGCCCGATTGCGCCGGCGTGGCCATGGGTATCGAGCGTCTCCTGATGTGCCTGGTGGGCACGGACGCGATCGCCGACGTGCTCACTTTTCCCTTTGCAGAGGCCTGAAGGCATGGCGTCGAGTTTGCTGCCCGCCATCCATCATGTGGCGTTGATTTGTTCGGACTATGCGCGGTCGAAAGCGTTCTACACCCAGACGCTGGGTTTTCGCGTCATTCGCGAGGTGTACCGCGCTGGGCGCAACTCGTGGAAACTGGATCTGGAAGTCTCGCCGGGCGTCAGCCTCGAGCTGTTTTCGTTTCCGTCGCCACCGCCGCGGCCATCACGGCCCGAGGCACAAGGATTGCGCCATCTCGCGTTTGCCGTGCCAGACGTGGACGCGGTGATCGCCACGCTGGAGCAGCGCGGTGTGGCCTGCGAACCCGTGCGCGTGGATGAATTCACCGATCGCCGCTTCACTTTCTTCGCCGACCCCGACGGTCTTCCGATCGAGTTGTACGAAGCCTGAGGCGTCGACGTACCCATAAAAAAATCCAGCGGCTCGAATAAGCCGCTGGATTTCGAGGTGGAGCAATGGTCAGGCGCTTAGTCGTGCCAGTCCAGCAGGTGGCGATAGATCAGGCCGCCCACGATGCCGCCGATCAGCGGAACCACCCAGAACATCCACAGCTGCCCCATGGCCCAGCTGCCCTGGAATACCGCAACCGCGGTGCTGCGCGCCGGATTGACCGAGGTGTTGGTAATCGGGATGGAGATCAGGTGGATCAGCGTGAGCGCGAGGCCGATGGCCAGCGGCGCAAAGCCAGTCGGCGCCAGTTTGTGCGTGGTGCCGTTGATCACGATCAGGAAGAACGCGGTCAGCACGAACTCCGCAACCATGCAGGCCACCAACGAATACTGCCCCGGCGAATGCTCGCCGTAGCCGTTGGAGGCAAAGCCGCCTGCCACCGGATCAAACACCGGCCTGCCGCTGGCGATCAGGTAGATGGTGGCGCCGGCAGCCACGCCGCCCACCACTTGTGCGATCCAGTAAGGGATCACGTCCTTGGCCGGGAAACGGCCGCTGGCCCACATGCCTGCAGTTACTGCGGGATTGAAGTGCGCACCGGAAATATGACCCACCGCATACGCCATGGTCACCACGGTGAGGCCGAAGGCGAGGGCGACGCCTGCAAATCCAATGCCCAACTCAGGGAAGGTTGCCGCGAAGACTGCGCTGCCGCAGCCGCCAAAGACCAGCCAGAACGTGCCAAAAAACTCTGCTCCCAAACGCTTGCCCATATTCACGGGGACTCTCCTTGCCAGATTTTCAGGGAATGGCTCGAGCGCATCCATGCGTGACTTCCACAACGATCCCGATTTGAAACAGGCTCTTAGTGCATGGCTCGAGTACGCGTAGGCTAACAAAATTGGCCATAGGAGTAGTCCACGTCCCGGTCCAGATCGGTGAAGGCTTACATACCGAAGAGGCTTTTCCTTTGTGTATGCTGCCCCGTCGCTTTCGCCTGGTACTGCAGGAWCCTTCGATGACGCAAGCATTTCCGACCACGCCAACCTTGGCAGCCCCCGTCCGCCGCATGGGCGCGCGTGACATCCAGACCCTGCTGCTCGCCTCGCTGGGCGGCGCGCTGGAGTTTTACGATTTCGTGGTGTTCGTGTTTTTTGCACTGCCGCTGAGCCACCTGTTTTTTCCGCCGGACATGCCGCAGTGGCTGGCCCAGTTGCAGACTTACGCGATCTTCGCCGCGGGCTATCTGGCCCGACCGCTGGGCGGCATCGTGATGGCTCACTTCGGCGACCGGCAGGGTCGCAAGCGCATGTTCACGCTGAGCGTTTTCCTGATGGCGCTGCCGACGCTGGCGATTGGCGCGCTGCCGGTCTATGCCTCGGTGGGGCTGCTGGCGCCGCTGCTGTTGCTGTGCCTGCGCGTGATGCAAGGCGTGGCGATTGGTGGCGAAGTGCCGGGCGCCTGGGTGTTCGTGGCCGAGCACGCGCCGCGCGGGCGGGTCGGTTTTGCCTGTGCATGCCTCACCTCCGGCCTCACCGCGGGCATCCTGATC
>NZ_JBFTRY010000095.1:0-13350 GCF_056399745.1 Dyella sp. 01N36 | reverse complement strand
ACCCATGGCAGCGTGGTTCGAACGAGAACACCAACGGTCTTCTGCGGCAATATTTTCCCAAAGGCATGGATCTGTCTGGCCTCACCCAAGCGCAACTCAACGCCGTGGCAAGGCGCTTGAACGGAAGGCCGAGAAAGACTCTAAACTTCGAAACACCGGCCGAACGATTTCATCAATTCGTTGCAACGACCGGCTGAAACCGCAGTCGGAAGCGGACCTCTTCGCCCTCACGCTCGCTTGCGGCCACGCGCACATCCATCTCGCCTAACCCAGACAGACGATGCCAACCCTGCTTGTTAGGGTCAGCCAGTCACTCGCGCTGTCGTGCTGCACGGCCTCGCGAGTGACCATGACCACCCGGTCATGAGGCGCGGGCCGTGAGTGCTAGAACACCCACGACCCGCTAACCATCACCAACTTATAGAGAGTTGATCATGGCTACACCGAACAAGATGCGCAAATGATGGAGGCATGGCGCGCGCTTGTGCCTATGATCCCGCCCCTGCTCTGTGATGATCAGAACTGAGCAACTCGTAAAATAACCGACGGGTCTCTGCGCTCGTAACAGTTGACAGCAGTTGACGGGTGCGGACCCCTCGACTGGCCCCCTGTTCTCGGTCGTCAGCTGGCGGTGACCATCTATCAGCCCGGCGGCGGCCTATGGATTCGACGTTTCGAGTCTGGGTGGTTTGCATGGGATTCGCATTGTGAACACTGTCGTCTTTCCGGAAGAGCTGGCAGTCACCGCTCCGCCGTGCGCTTTCACGATCTCACGCACAATGAATAGTCCGAGCCCTAGACTTTGCTGATGGCCGGTCTCCGATTCACGATGCCCGCGTTGTAGCGGCTCGAACAATGCCGTCAACGAATCAGACGATAGGGTGGCACCCTGATTGCGTACAACGAGCTGAATCTCTTCGGCATCGCCAGATAACAAAACATGGATATCAGCGCCTTGATCGCCGTACTTGGCGGCATTTGTCACAAGATTGCTGAGCGCTTCGCGGATTCGCGAAGCATCGACCTGCCCTCGCACAGGTCCAGTCGCGTCGAACTCTATGGTGGCTTCCGGCAATGCCGCACGAAGCAGATCGACTTCCTCATTCAAGGCCTCGCACAGGTCCCCTTCCGTTCGAACGATGCGGATGCCCATTCCAAGGGCTGTCCTGCTGTAATCAAGAAGATCGTCCAGTAATTTATTCATCCGCTTCCCGCTTCGAATAATGCGATCCGTTTGCTCAGAGAAGGGGGTATCTTGCGTCATGCGCGACATCAACTCAGACGTCATAACGATGACGTTGAGCGGACCGCGGAGATCGTGGCCAAGCACCCCAAGGAAAACCTGACGCCATGACTCAGCCTCCTTCGAAAAATCGGCGACCGATTCCGCAACGGCCTGATCAATGGCTTCGTTGAAGCGAATGATGTCTTCGATGCCCTCTTGGTCGAGAGCGTGCTCGGCGGCCCAGAGGCGAAGCACGGCGGCACGCAGTGCGCGGTATTCCGCGACTATCTGTTCGATTTCGAAGCCGCTCTTTGCTCTGAGCCTGCCGTGATCCCTCGCGGCAGATTTCGGCCCAACCACGATCGGTGAATTTCCTTCAGATTTTGCCTGTTGCTCGTGTGCGCTTTGAGGCGTTCGCAAATCGAGCACTATCGTCGCCAATATTTCGGGAATGTGGTCACGCAACGTCGCTGCGTCGAAGTGCGCGCCATCGGGGGCCAGGGTTCCGGCAAACGCCTGGGCGCCATCAGCAATCAGCCGAGCGTTAATCTCAATGAAATCAGCAAGTCGCATAAGAAATCCGGCTGGCCACCAACCCCAAAAGTGCTATCTCGCCTAGCCTTCACAGCTTATGCATGCGAGGCCGGCCCGCTAACTTCCCAATATCACTATCTGCCCACAGCGCTTTCACTGCAACGACCGGCTGAAACCGCAGTCGGGAGCGGACCTTAGGCATCGCCTCTCACCCTCTCTCTAAACTGAGAAAGAGGTATCCGCTCCGATTTCTGGATTGGCTGAATGAATACAGCTCCATAAGAGCGAGTTTGGATAGTTTCGGCGGCTTTCATGGCCTCCTCAGCGGAGTCGACCGTCACGCTCCCCAACCAATGTCCAGCTTCGTATTCCCAGATTTTGTACGGCGCGTCCGCGCCCTCTATCCGATCTTGTGGATGACCGATTTCACCGCTTCTATGTGACGTCCACTATGGGTCGTGAGCAGACCTTACTACTAAGACTCCAGCCCTCGAGCGATCAAGCGTCCCAGCGGTTTCGAAAAGGCGATCACAAATAGCCCTAGTGCGACGTACGCAACGTTGCCGATGATTGTGTGCGTTGGGTAGCGCTGCACTTCGACACCGAGCGCCATCTCAGCCAAATACAGGCTCCAGCTCAACGCAAAGAATGCGGTCCAAATGACCCCGACTAGTCGAAGAACCAGCGCGGCAATCCGTTGATGACTTGTCACAAATCCCCCTGATCGACGATCCCTGTTGCCACTTTACAGAATGTCCGTTGTGGGTCGAGAGCGGTCACTCAGCTTCGAAAAACCTGCTGGCATACGACGCATCCGGTTAGTGAGAAGTGGCACTTCACAAAAGGCGCGGACGACGAGTTCGCATCGAGCGAAAAGAGTGCCAAGCGACGGTCTATGCCCGGCCACTCATGGAGGCCTGCTGCCACTCAATAAAAAATCTTCGCCCATGCCCGGGACGGTACGCCGGGGACGTCTCGGCATATGGGACAGCCGGTCCTAGCCGAGGCTCCCCTTCTCGTTGCTGATAGCGATGCCTAACTCATCGTTCTGGCAAAACCATTCCCGCTGCGCCGGAACGAGCCCCCGGGGGACGGCGACATTCGCTCTACCGTTATGAACCAGCTCAGTCACTGGTGTTACGCCGAACGGAATCCGCTCATCGGTCAGATAGCAGCCCAACACTGCGCTAACGTTGTCATAGCCCGTTGCTAGGAACACGGCAGATGACACCGGCTCCCGCTCACCTCGGTCTATGGCTGGCTGGTACTGATGACCTTCGCCGGCCTTCTGTCCTGTCTTCGGATTGATGGCTATTGAAAATGGCCCTAGGCCGAAGCAAATCTCTGTTGGATACGGGTAGCCGCTTACGCCATCGATTTCCCATCCCCACTGATCCAAAAGAAAAGAGTTGATGACGACAATGTATGGCTCATGCGCATCGACTGTCCCTTTTTCCAACCAGCCGGGCTCGTCGCCGATGCCAGTCCACTTATCCGACTTCGTTTTTAGGGCATGGGTCCAGCGAAGGGCGCGCTCCCTATGTGGAACGCTGCGCGCAACAGATACACCGGCTTCCAACTTCTGCAGATAGTCCTTTGGCAAACCAATGGGCTCGGGTGTGATGACTTCAAAACAGAGCCGGGTGTCGCCTTTGGTTGCGCGGAAGTCCGGCCCTGCGCTGGCGGAGGAGAGTTCAAATCCAGACTGCCAAAGCAACATCGCAAAGAGCAGTTCGCCCATGCGAGCCTCTCGCTGTGCTTCTTTTTCGCTTAGCAAAGATTCGTCAAAGTGATTGTCGGCCAGACCCTCTGCATGAAAGCGGTCATACGCCTCGGTGAGCGCGGCGACGGCTACCTCTCGGTTTTCTTCCTTTGCCTTTGACCATCGATCGTTGAAGAACGACAACACTTCCGCCCTGCGCTGTTTAGCCATCGCGACGCATCTCCTTCGTGTTGAGGTCTTTCCGTATTAGCGGCTGGGCTCTGTACGCGAATCAGCTATCAGCGCTGGATCGTCTCGCATCGATGCAACGAGGGTCTGCGCCATCTGCAACTGCTGAGGGCGAGGCACTTGGCGGATACCAGGAAAACATTGGCGGGTATACTGCAGGACATCGCTCAGCCTGTGGGAGGAAATTTTTTCCTCATGCATAGCGAGATACCAAAGCTGGTAGGCCTGAAACTCCACCGGGGACGATCCATAAAATTGGATGTAATCCTCGACGGCGAGAAAGATCAGCCCGTCGACGTTGCCTTCCTTCAATGGTGGAACAGTGGCGGTCGGGTCGCTCTTAGCATGCTTGAAGAAGTTTCGATGCGGCGAGTTGATGTAGTCAAGCCTCAGGTCTTCGCCCGCACCCAGGTTCCGTCGGACTTGATTAGAAGCACTATCGATGCCCGCGAAACTGGCCAAGGTATCCACAATTTCCCAGGCATTCGTGGCTAGCGAATAGACGGCCACGAGATCTTCCCCAGCCCAAAGCAAACGGATCGCCACCAACAGCTGGCGCCGCGCTACGTCTCGTTTAGTCATCAGGGCCATTGAAGCTCCTCAGCACACACAGGGGTCGTGAGCGGACCTTAGCTACTACATGAAGCGGACAAATTATGGGTAAGAGGTGACCATAATTTGGCCAAAACGGCCAATTTATGGGTAAGTGCACACCAAGTCCCAGAAGACTTGCAAATTTGGTGGGCCCACGAGGATTCGAACCTCGAACCAAGGGATTATGAGTCCCCTGCTCTAACCGTTGAGCTATAGGCCCATGCGTGCCGGCGTTGCGCTGGCTTGGGGCGGACATGGTAGCGGGGTCGGGAGGGGGCGTCGACGGGGGTGGGTGGGTTTTGGGGTGGGAATTCGGCTGTCTGGCGCGGTTAACGTAGACTTTGCGCTGTCGCGCCGGTGTTGGCGCCTGCTTTTTTGAAGGATGCGCCATGCGCGAGCTGATCGAACGTTACCTGGCTGCCTATAACCGCATGGATGTCGACGGCATGACGGCGACGATGCATCGCGAGGTGGTGTTCGAGAACTATACGGCCGGGGTGTTGAGCGTGCGGACGTTTGGGGTCGATGAGCTGCGGCATCTGGCGCAGAGTTCGAGCTTTCTGTTTTCGGCGCGGCGGCAGGTGATTCTTGCCTATGAGGAGCGCGACGGGACGGCGACGGTGCATATCCTGTTTGATGGGACGTTTGCGGTTGACCTGCCTAATGGGGTGCGGGCGGGGCAGTCGATTACGTTGAATGGGCGCAGTGAGTTTCGGGAGAGGGATGGGTTGTTGGTTTATATCGGGGATTACAGTGAGTGATGGCTGGGTTCTGAAGAGCCCGATGGATATCACGCGCGACAGCCGGCCATAGAGGCGCTGGATTCCGGCTTTCGCCGGAATGACGAGCTAAGAAACACCGCCGCCCTTCCCTTTTTCAGGGCGCTTGCCGGAATGGCGAGCTAGAAGCCCGCAGCTCGCGCATCCGCTTTAAGACCATCCGCATCCGCGCGGCGCAGCAATGCGTTGCGCCACAGCTGTTGCTGGGCGGTGGTCGATTCCACCAGCCATTGCGGTTTGTTGGCGACCCAGGCCGCTACGGCGGCGCCGTCTTCGTAGAGCACGCGGGTGCCGGTGACGGCGGGGAGTTTGTTGCCGGCCAGGACGGTGCCGACCAGGTTGAGTGGGTCGGAGCCGCTGATGAGGACGAGTTCGCCTTGCGGCTCTTGCTGGCGTACGGCGCGCAGGCGGGTGATGGCTTCGGGTAGGGCGAATTGTTCGCCGACGAGGCCTTCGACGAAGCGGCCGCCGCGGATTTCGCCTCGTGCCTCCAGGCGGTGGTAGACGCGTAGGAGTTCGCGCCAGGTGGGGAGCCAGGAGGCTTCTCGCTCCAGCAGTTTCCAGAAGATGACGCCGTAGCGGCGGAGGAGGCTGCGGGCGATGTGTTCCAGGTGGTCGGGGTCGAGTTTGGTGCTCGCATTTGGCGACCTTGCCGCGAGCACCCGCCCCTCATCTGCCCTGCCGGGCATCTTCTCCCCGGAGGGGAGAAGAGTTGCGCGGTTTGACCTTACTAATGACCATCTGCCGGCGTCTTCGATGCCGGTGAGCATGTGTCTGCGCAGGCGGCGGTGGCGGTTTGCGTCGCGTTTGGCGGCGGGGACTAGCAGGGCGCGCAGGCCGGCGAAGCTGTCGGCGGTGACGCGGCCGGCGGCGACGAGTTCGCCCAGGGCGTCTTCGAGTTCGGTGCGCAGCAGGTGGGTGTCGCTCAGCAGTTCGTCGAAGAACAGGGCGCCGTGGTCGCGCAATGCGTCGAGCACGGCTTGCGCGCGTGAGGAGACGACGATGTCCTGCGGGTTCGCATCGGTGGCCGCGGCGTTGGTCCAGATGGGCGAGCTGCGGCGTGGCAGCAGGACGATGGGCGTGGCGCGCACGGGGCCGCCGCCATTGCCGGTGCCGCTGCGCAGGCGGCTCCAGCTGACGCGGCCGGCGCGGATTTGCTCGTCCAGCCAGGTGATGGAGTAGTCGTTGATGCGCGTCGGCAGCAGTTCGCTTTCCCAGGCGCCGGCGGCGGCTTCGAAGCCTTCCAGTTGGGTCAGCACGGCCGGGAGTGCATCGGGGCCGCTGAGGCGTGCGCCGGGGGCTACGTGCTGCCATTCGAACAGGAAGCGCATCAGGTCGCGGCGGCTGACGGGTTCGATTTCGCGGCGCAGACGGCCGATGGTGTAGCGGTGGATGCGTGCGAGCAGGTGGCGTTCGCACCATTCGATGTCGTGCGTGCCGGGCGTGAAGTGACCTTGCATGACGTAGCCTTCGGATTGAAGGCGCAGCAGTGCGAGGTCGATGGCGCTGGGCTCGACTTGGAGTGATGTGGCGAGTTGCGCGACGGTGATGGGGCCGGAGCCGGTCAGGCGGCCGCGGACTAGTTCGAGTAGGGCGTCTTCGTGGGTCCAGGGTTGCGCGGCGTATTCGGCCGGGGTATCGATGGGTGGGTGCAGCGTCGCCGTTGGGTGGACGGCTTGCCACTTGGGTAGGGATTCGGCGGTGGTCCAGATGTGCGCGGAGCTGGACTGGGGCAAGAGTGACCCCTCACCCCAACCCTCTCCCCGGAGGGGAGAGGGAGCCAAGCGCGTGGCCCTGGAATTTTTGGCCAAGCTCTTTAGCCAGTCGTTCCAGCCTTCGTTCGCATCTGCTTCGCTCTGCGTGATGCCGCCGAGAATGRTGAGGGCCTCATGCATTTCATCGGCGCTGCGCACTTGCGGCCATGCTTCTTCGCGTACCGAGGCGATGGCGTCGGGATCGAGGCGGCCGAGGTCGTCGGCGCTTTCGGGGTCGGACCAGCGGCGGGATTGCACGGCTTGGGTGCGGCGTTCTTCCAGCGGTGCGTCGTCGAGGTAGGCGTACGGCGCGGCGGTGAGTACTTCGCTGGCGAGCGGACTGGGGGCGGCCAGGTCGCGCGCGACTACCTGGATGGAGCCGTCTTCCAGGCCGTGCAGGATGTGCAGCAGGCCGTCGACGTCCATCGCTTCGCGCAGGCAGTCGTGCATGGTCTGGTTGACCAGCGGGTGATCTGGGATCTCGCGCTCGCCGACGATGTTTTCCAGGCAGGCCACCTGATCGGGGAAGACGGCGGCGAGCAGGTCTTCGCTCTTCATGCGCTGCAGTTGCGGCGGCACTTTCTTGCCGCCCTGGAAGCGCGGCAGGGCCAGCGAGGTGGTGGCGTTCCAGCGCCAGCGCGCGGGGAATAGCGGCGCGTCCAGCAAGGCCTGGATCAACACGTGTTCGGCGGTGTTGGAGTGCAGGTAGTGCGCCACTTCTTCCAGCGGAAAACTGTGGCTGGTGGACAGCGACAGCACGATGGCGTCTTCGGTGGCCGCTGCCTGCAGTTCGAAATTGAACTGGCGGCAGAAGCGCTTGCGCAGCGCCAGGCCCCAGGCGCGATTGATGCGGCTGCCCCAGGGCGTGTGGATGATCAGCTGGGTGCCGCCCGATTCGTCGAAGAAGCGCTCGAACACCAGCGTTTCCTGCGTGGGCAGCACGCCCAGCGCGGCCTTGGCGGCGGCCATGTATTCGGCCAGCTGCTGCGCGGAAGACTCGTTCATGCCGAGCGTGTGCATCAGCCAATGCAGCACGGCTGGCACGCCGCCTTCGTCGAGACGCGTGGCGATTTCCTCGCGCAGGCGCGACACGCCATGCGACAACTCGGCGCTGCGGCCGGGCGCTTCGCCCAGCCAGAACGGGATATTCGGCGGCACGCCCTGGGCATCTTCCACGCGCAGGCGATCGCGCTCGACGCGAAGAATGCGGTAGCTGGTGTTGCCCAGCTGGAACACGTCGCCGGCGAGGCTTTCCACGGCGAAGTCTTCGTTGACGGTGCCGATGATGGTGGCCTGCGGCTCCAGCACCACCAGGTAATCGGCGGTGTCGGGAATGGCGCCGCCGGAGGTGATGGCGGTGAGTCGCGCATTGCGGCGGGCACGCAATTGCCGGTTCACGGCATCGCGATGGATATACGCACCGCGTGGGCCGTGCCGCGTGGTGAAGCCGTCGGCCAGCATGCGCACGGTGGCATCGAACTGCTCGCGGGTGAGATCGCGGTAGGGATAGGCGCGACGCAGCGTGTCGTAGAGCGCGTCTTCGCTCCATTCCTGGCAGGCGACTTCCGCCACGATCTGTTGCGCGAGCACGTCCAGTGGTTGCGGCGGCTGGATCAGGGTGTCGAGTTCGCCGCGGCGCACGCAATCGAGTAGTGCGGTGCATTCCACCAGGTCGTCGCGCGAGGTGGGGAACAGGCGAGCCTTGGGCGTGCCGTTGACGGCGTGGCCGGAGCGGCCGGCGCGCTGCAGGAAGGCGGCGATGGAACGCGGTGATGCGAGTTGGCACACCAGATCCACGTCGCCGATGTCGATGCCCAGTTCCAGCGATGCGGTGGCCACCAGCACGCGCAGGTCGCCGCGCTTGAGGCGCTGCTCGGCGTCAAGGCGTTGTTCCTTGGCGAGGCTGCCGTGATGCGCGGCGACGGCTTCCTTGCCCATGCGTTCGGACAAGTGGCGTGCCACGCGTTCGGCCATGCGGCGGGTGTTGACGAAGACCAGGGTGGTGCGATGCGACTCGACCAGTTGGGTGAGGCGGTTGTAGATCAGTTCCCAGCAGTCGTTGGACATGACGGCTTCGAGGGGGACTGGGGGGACTTCGATGGCCAGATCGCGGTCGCGGGCGTGGCCGACGTCGATGATGTTGACGCTGTTTTCCTTCTCCCCTGCGGGGAGAAGGTGGCCCGAAGGGTCGGATGAGGGGTCGGGGCTTGCCTCGGTCTTTTTCGAAGCGCGCTTCTTTGCGAGCGTATCGCTAGATTGGCCCCTCACCCCAGCCCTCTCCCCGGAGGGGAGAGGGAGCAGAGCATCTGCCCCCACCAAAAACTTCGCCACATCCTCAATCGGCTTCTGCGTCGCCGACAACCCAATCCGCAACAGTCGTCGCTGACACAACGACTCCAACCGCTCCAACGACAACGCCAGATGCGCGCCACGCTTGCTGTTAGCGAGCGCATGGATTTCATCCACGATCACCGTGCGCGTCGTCGACAACATGCTGCGACCCGACTCAGAGCCCAACAGGATGTATAGCGATTCGGGCGTGGTCACCAGGATATGCGGCGCCTGCTTGCGCATCAGGTTGCGCTCGGCCTGCGGTGTGTCGCCGGTGCGTACGGCCGTCCGGATGTCCACATCGGGCAGGCCTAGTTTGGCCAGTTCGGCGCGGATGCCTTCCAGCGGCGCTTCCAGATTGATGCGGATGTCGTTGGACAGTGCCTTGAGCGGCGACACGTAGACCACGGTGGTGGCTTCAGGCAGTGCGCCGTCGTGGGCCAGGCCTTCGCGCACCAGGCCATCGATGGCGGAGAGAAACGCCGTCAGCGTCTTGCCTGAGCCTGTCGGTGCGGCCACAAGCGTGTGCCGGCCTGACCGTATGGATGGCCAAGCCGCTTTTTGGGGCGCCGTGGGTTCAGGAAAGGCTCCCTGGAACCAGGCCGCAACTGCTGGATGAAAATCGTGCAGGGGCATGGACTTAAGTGTCGCTCAAGCCGCTCTCAGAGGGAGAGACATGGGGGCGTCAAGGGGTTTTGCCAACTTTTCGAAAGAAAATTCGCTTCAACCCTTGCCAGAATTACGTGACAATATCGTTAAGCCGCCTTCTTACGCTGACTTCTTGCGGCGTTTTCCGCCTCTATCCGCTCTTTGCTTCCATTCTCCGGGGACCATCCAATGACCGCCGCCAGCCAGACGCGTTTCGCGTTGCTCGCCCTTTCCATTGCCAGTGCCCTTGCCGCAGGAACGACTGCTTTCGCACAGGACGCGACCCCACCCGCCGCTAGCGCGGCCAAGGGACAAAGCGGCAAGGCCGTCCAGCTCGAAACCATCAACGTGACCGCTGAAAAGCGCGTCGAAAACCTGCAGAAGGTGCCGGTCTCCATGACGGTGGTGACGGCGGAGCAATTGAGCAATTACGGCCAGGCGGGTGACACCGTGCTGCAGCTCGCCGGCCGCGCGCCGAGCGTGTACGCCGAGACTTCCTACGGTCGTGAGTTCCCGCGTTTTTATATCCGCGGTCTGGGCAACAGCGACTTCGATCTGAATGCGTCGCAGCCTGTGTCGATGGTGTACGACGACATCGTGCAGGAAAACCCCATCCTCAAGGGCTTCCCGCTGTTCGACCTGCAGCAGGTCGAAGTGTTGCGCGGCCCGCAGGGCACCATGTTCGGCCGTAACTCGCCGGCGGGCGTGATCAAGTTCGACTCGGTGAAGCCGAGCCAGGATACCAGCGGTTACGCCAAGGCTTCTTACGGCACGAAGGGCACCGCCAATGCTGAAGCCGCACTCGGTGGCTCGCTGGGCGGCAACTGGTCGGGCCGTGTGTCGGCGCTGGCGCAGCATCGCGACGGCTGGATCGACAACGACTACACCGGTAAGAAGGACGACCTGGGCGGCTACAACGACCGCGCCGTGCGTCTGCAGGCCATGTACGACGTGCAGGATTTCAACGCGCTGATCAATGTGCACGGCCGCTGGCTGGATGGCAGCGCGATGGTCAACCGCGCCAACGCGATTCCGCTGGGCAGCGACAGCCTGGTCCAGGGTTTTGACCGCAACGTGGTGTATCAGGACGGCCTCAACCGCCAGCACCTGTTCTCGTGGGGCAGCAACCTGCACCTCACCTGGAACCTGGGTGATTACACGCTCACCTCCATCACCGGTTTCGAGAAGGCCACCACGTACAGCCTCGGCGACGTGGACGGCGGTATCGCCATTCCGCTGAATCCCAGCCAGGACAAGGCCGTCACGCCGTTCCCGTCGGAAACCGCCGATGCGCTGCCGCACGATCGCCAGATCACGCAGGAAGTTCGCTTGGCCAGCAACCAGCAGGATCGCCTGAACTGGCAGGTCGGCGCGTACTACTTCTACGAAAACATCGCGATCGTCAATTACGACTACAACACGCTGGCCAACCACGTGATGGACGGCTATGCGCAGCAGGCGCAGACCACCAAGGCATATGCGGTGTTCGGTTCGGCCGACTATCACATCACCGACGATTTCGACGTGCGTGCCGGTACGCGCTGGTCGCACGATTCGCGCGACTTCCACGTTGATCGCATCCTGTCGCCGATCGGCGGCGGCCCGCTGTCGCTTAGCGCCAACCCGCATGACGCGCGCTGGAGCGGCGACCTCACCGGCACCTGGGAACTCAATCCCAACGTCAACGTGTATGGCCGTATCGCCAACGGTTTCCGCGCACCGAGCGTGCAGGGCCGCGTGCTGTTTGCCGACTTCATCTCGCAGGCCAAGCCCGAGACGATCACCTCGTACGAGCTGGGCGTGAAGACCACCGGCATGGACAACCGTCTGCGTTTCAACGCCGACGTGTACGACTACACCATGCACAACCAGCAGCTCACCGCGGTGGGCGGCGACATCAACGTCACGCGCCTGATCAACGCGAAGAAGACCGAAGGCTACGGCGCCGAGTTCGATCTGGAAGCGTACGTGACGCCGAACTTCGTCCTCACCGCCGGCGGCAGCTACAACCACACCAAGCTGGACGACCCGAACCTGGCCGTGGCCGTGTGCGGCTCGGGCTGCACCGTGCTCGATCCGCTCAACGCCGACGGCAATGCGCTGGTCAACGGCAACCCGCTGCCGAACGCACCGCAGTGGATCGGCAACTTCACCGCGCGCTACGGCATCCCCTATGGCGAGAGTGGCGAGTTCTTCATCTACACCGACTGGGCCTACCGCAGCGAAGTGAATTTCTTCCTGTACGACTCGGAGGAATTCCGCGGCAAGCCGATGCTCGAGGGTGGCGTGCGCGTGGGCTACAACTGGGATTTCGGCAAGCGCGAAATCGCCTTGTACGGCCGCAACATCACCAACAAGCAGTACATCACCGGTGCGATCGACTTCAACAACCGCACCGCGTTCGTCAACGACCCGCGCATTATTGGCGTGGAGTTCCGCGCGGACTTCTGATGATCCGGCCGGCGCCCGCGCCGGTCGTGCAGTGCGTCAAGGGGAGCCGGCCAGTCCGCTCCCCTTTTGTTTGGCCGCATGGCAGAGCGCCAAAAATGCGTCGCTTGTTGCAGAATGCAGGCCTTTACCGTCGAGTGCGCAATGTGAACCACCCGGGCGACCAGGGCAGCGAACGCTCCCACACCCTCACCATGGCCGATGGCCAGACGCTGTTCGTGCGCGACTGGCCCAGCAGCCGGGCGCAGGACGCCGTGCTGATCGTGCATGGGCTGGGCGAGCACAGCGGTCGCTACCAGCGCCTGGCCGCGTGGTTCCGCACGCGCGGCTATGCGGTGCGCAGCTACGACCAGCGTGGCCACGGCCAGTCGCCCGGACGGCGCGGCGCGCTGTCCCATCCGGATGATCTGCTCGAAGACCTGGCGATCGTCTACAACGACTACGCTCAGGCCCGGCCACAGCGGCCGCTGTTGCTAGGCCACAGCATGGGCGGCCTGGTCGCGGCGCGCGCCGTGCTCGACCGCCGCGTGCAGCCCGGGGCGATGGTGCTGTCCTCCCCTTCCCTGCGCACCTGGGAGCCGGTGTGGCGACAGAAGCTGGCGGCCACACTGGCCAGGTCGCTGCCCAATCTACCGCTGCCGAATGGATTGCCGTTCGACAAGCTCTCGCATGATCCGCAGGTGGAACCGGCCTATCGCCGCGATCCGCTGCGGCATGGCTGGATCACGCCGCGCCTGGCGGATTTCATTTTCCGCGCAGGCGACGCGGCAGTCGCCGATGCATCGAAGCTCGCCATCCCCACCCTGCTGCTGGTGGCGGGGGCGGACAAGCTGGTCAATCCCTCCGGCAGCCGCGATTTTTCATCGGCCAGCTGGGCCGGCAACAAAGTCACCACGCGCTATTTCGATTCGCTGTATCACGAGCTGTTCAATGAAGCCGAGCCCGCGCGCAGCCAGGTGTTGAAGCAGCTGGGGGATTGGTTGCAGAAGCGGGGGTAGTTTCTCCGCCGCTGTCCCGCGACGGACGGCGCACCTTGTRGGAGCGYACCCTGTGCGCGACMAACCAACGRAGCGGTACACCCCAGCG
>NZ_JBFTRY010000094.1:0-13508 GCF_056399745.1 Dyella sp. 01N36 | reverse complement strand
GTGCGCGACTCAATCCGCCCAAACCCACCCAAAAAAAAAGGCCGCCTGAGCGACCCTTTCTTTAGACGCTTACTTGGCAAACACCCGCTGCCGCACCAACTCGCAAATCGTGCGGACATCGCCATCCATCGCCCGGTCGCGCGGCATGAAATCAATGCGTCGACGCAAGGCATCGTGAGCCTTGCGCACAGCTTCTCCCGCATGGAAATCACCGACATTGGTCAGCGCCGCGGTGAGTTGCTGCACCTCTTCCACGAACTGCGCGTAATGCGCATGATCTTCGCGCGGCGCGTTGGCCACCTTGCCGGCCAGGGCCTGCCAGTCGCCACGCGAAGCAAGACGGCGCGCGGCGTTGAGCATGGCCTGGCGGAAATCCAGCGCCTGGGCGGCGGTGTACAGCTCCATCGCCAGCACATAGCCGAGATCTTCCATCATCTCGAGCACGTGACGCGCTTCATTGGCGCCCATCGACACGTGATCTTCCGCATTCGCGCTGGTCGGTACGGAGTACACGCTGGCCGGATGCGCGCGCGTGGCCAGATCGTTCACCAGTGCGGCGGCGGTGTACTGCACGATCATGAAGCCGGAATCGGTGCCATCCTCGTTGCCGGTAAGAAACGCCGGCAGACCATCATTGGTGGCCGGGTCGACCAGCTTGTTGAGGCGACGCTCGGAGATCGAAGCGAGCACCGGGATGGCCGCCTTCACATAGCTCATGGCCAAGGCCAGCGGCATGCCGTGGAAGTGGCCGGCGGAGATCACCTGCTCCTCGATGAACTGGGCGTCCTCGGCATCGGGGAAGATCAGCGGATTGTCGGTGACGGAGTTCAGTTCCACGTCGATCACGCGGCAGGCCTGCGCCCAGGCGTCGCGCACGGCGCCATGCACCTGCGGCATGCAGCGCAGGCAATAGGCGTCCTGCGGCTGGTGCTTCTTGCCGCCCTTGAACGGCAGGAAGCGGGCGTAGAACGCTTCGCGACCATGACGCTGGTTGGCCGGCACCCAGTCCCAGCCGATATCGAAGGTGAGTACCTGATCGGCGGGATCGGCCCACGCCTCGGCCGACCACTGCTTGAAGCGTGGCACCAGGTGATAGGGAATATCGACCAGGGTGCTGCCCGTGAGCAGCTCGCGCACGTGGGCGGCCGCGTCCACCTGGCCCGGATGCGGACGCAGCGCGTGCACTTCCGGACGCAAGGCGCCGCTGCGGCCAGCGAATGCATCCAGCGTCATCGCGGCAGCAAGATCGGCGAGCTCCAGCAAGTGCTCGAGCTCATCGAGCGCGAGCGCTGCAGTCGCCAGCATCTGCGCCGTGCCGTTGTTCAGCGCCAGACCTTCTTTGAAAGACAGGCGGATCGGCGTGAGGCCGGCGCGCTTGAGCGCCTGTGCGCCATCCAGGCGCTCGCCCTGATAGAACGCTTCGCCACCGCCCAGCAACACGATGGCCAGATGCGACAGCGGCGCCAAGTCGCCACTGGCGCCCACCGAACCCTTCTCCGGCACCACCGGCACGACGCCGGCATTGAGCATCGCGGTGAGCGCCTTCAGCGTTTCAACGCGGATGCCCGAATGGCCGCGCATCAGCGTGTTGATGCGGATCACCAGCATGGCGCGCACCACTTCCGGCGCGAACGGCTTGCCGACGCACACTGCATGCGTGGTGATCAGGTTGTGCTGCAGTTCTTCCAGCAGCGTGCCTTCGGGTTTGTCGGGATTGCCACCGGGCAGCTCATCGCGCAGGCGATGCGCGCCCAGCAGCTTGTCGGCATTGCTGCCGAAACCGGTGGTGACGCCATAGGTCGGTTCGCCGCAGCTCACCTTGTCGGCGAGGAAATCGGCCGCGCGCTGCACGCGCTTGAGCTGAGCTTCATCCAGCTCCACGCGCAGCCCCTGTCGGGCTACCGCGACCAGCTGGTCGCGCGTGAGGCTGTTGCCGTCCAGGAGTATCGTCTTTGCGGTCATGCTTGGCTCCAGCCCGGACGGGCCTTGAAGTCTATGTCAGCCGCCGCGCCTGGCGGCTGCGGCGGCATCTGATGAAAGCGAACCGCGCTCAGGCGCCGATTTCGGCCTGCGCCAGTTCCACGCGCAAAGTCTTGATGAGATCGGCGCGGGCCACTTCAAACTGGTCTTCGCGACGCAGATCCTTGACCGTCACCACGCCCTTGGCCAGCTCGTCTTCGCCCAGCACGATCACAAAGCGGATGCCGGCGCGATCGGCGTACTTGAATTGCTTGCCGAGCTTGCCGCCATCGAGCACCACTTCGGTGGCGATGCCGGCGCCGCGCAGTTCGCTGGCCACCGCCAGATAAGCCGGCAGCTGCGCCGGATCCATCTGGGTCACCAGCACATCGACCGTGCTGCGCGCGGTGCCGATCAGCCCTGCATCACGCAGCTGCCAATACAGGCGGGTGAGACCGATGGAAATGCCCACGCCCGGCAGGTGCGACTTGGTGTACTGGCCGGCGAGGTTTTCGTAGCGGCCACCGGAGCAGACCGAACCGATCTGCGGATGATCGTTGAGCGTCGTCTCGTAGACGGTACCGGTGTAATAGTCCAGGCCGCGCGCGATCGACAGATTCAAGGCGTAATGCGATTCCGGCACGCCGAACGCATGGATCAGCAGCAGCACTTCCTTCAGCTCGGCGCGGCCCTGCTCCATCGTTTCAGGACCAGGGCCGAGTGCGTCGAGCTTGTCCAACGCGTCCTGCAGCGAGGTGGAACGCACCTGCACGAAGTCGAGGATCTTTTGCGCGGTCTCGGCACTCAGCCCGAACGGCTCGGCGATCAGCGTGTCGCGCACGTAATCGGCGCCGCGCTTGTCGAGCTTGTCCACTTCGCGCAGCACAAGGGTCTGCTGTTCGCCATCGACCACGCCCAGGCTTTCGAAAAAGCCGCGCATCAGCTTGCGGTTGTTGAGCTGGATGGTGAACGCGCCGACGTTCAGTTCGCGGAACACGCTGTAGATCACCGCGGGCAGCTCGGCGTCGTAACGCACCGACAGGCTGTCCTTGCCGATCACGTCGATGTCGCACTGGTAGAACTCGCGGAAGCGGCCACGCTGGGCACGCTCGCCGCGGTAGACGCGCTGCATCTGGTAGCGGCGGAACGGGAACGACAGATCGCGCTCGTGCTCGGCCACATAGCGCGCCAGCGGCACGGTGAGGTCGAAGCGCAGGGCCAGTTCGGGTACGCCCTCGCCCTTGTCGGCGTTGTTCAAGGCGCCGGTGGACTGCACGAAATACACCTGGCGCTCGGTCTCACCGCCCGTCTTGGTGAGCAGCACGTCGGAGAACTCCATCACCGGCGTTTCCACCGGCAGAAAACCGAAGCGCTCATAGTTGCGGCGGATCACGTCGAGCATGCGCTGGAACGCGATCTGGTCGAGCGGCAGCAGCTCGAGCACGCCGGGCATGGTGCGGGCCTGGGTAAGCGCCATGAAGTCCTCTGCTTAGCGGTGTGAAAAACGTCGGCAAACGCCGGTTGGCAACCTGTCCGACAGAGCCGCATAGATTAGCAGAAGGCCGCCCCAAGACCCTGCTCAATCGCCCTGCGACGCGCCGACCGACGTTTGTGACGAAAATTTTCCGTGCAACTGTTGCCAAGCCTCCGAGGTGTCATTAAGATACGCGGCTCCCACGGGGTGTAGCTCAGCCTGGTAGAGCGCTACGTTCGGGACGTAGAAGTCGCATGTTCGAATCATGTCACCCCGACCAAAATTCGATGAAAAAGCCGGCCCAGTGCCGGCTTTTTTATTGCCCGCCCGGCGTAGCGCGCTCAGCCGCTCGCATCCGCACCGGCCAAGCTCAGGATTGCAGCGCAAGCTCGGTGAGGCGATCGAGCTCTTCCTCATCGAAACCCGCTTCCAACCGCGCCGGCCGGTTGAACGGGCCGCGCAGGGTGGGACCCATATAGTCGCGCAGCAGGTCGAGGAAGGTCTCGCGCGGCTCCAGCCCGTCGCGTTCGCAGCAGTGGCGGAACCAGCGTGTGCCTGCCGCCACGTGGGCCACTTCCTCGCGCAGGATCACTTCGAGTATGGCTACGGTGCGATCGTCGCCCACCGAGCGCAGGCGCTCGATCATGCTCGGCGTCACGTCCAGACCACGTGCCTCCAGCACGCGCGGCACCAGCGCCATGCGCGCGGTGTCGTGGTGGGCGGTTTTTTCGGCCATTTCCCACAGGCCGTTGTGCGCGTCGAAGTCGCCATAGGCGTGGCCTAGCTCGGCCAGTCGGCCAGACAACAGCGTGAAGTGGCGTGCTTCGTCGTTCGCGCAGCTGGCCCAGTCGCGGTAGTAGGCCGACGGCTTGCCGCGAAAGCGGTAGACAGCATCCCAGGCGAGATTGATCGCGTTGAATTCGATATGCGCGACGGCGTGTACCAGCGCGGCGCGCCCCTCGTTGGAACCGAGGCCGCGGTGCGGCACTTGTCGTTGCGGTACCAGGCGGGGCAACTCGGGCCGGCCTGGCGCGCCGATCGGCTCGGGCGCGGGCGATGCGTCATCGGGGCGCAATTCGCCGGCGAGGAACGCTTCCCAGGTGGCGTGTGTTAGGCGCAGCTTTTCCGCGGGATCGGTGGCGTCGAGGCAGCGCTTGGCGGCAGCGTGGAGGTCGGTCATCGCTATGACTTTACTGTGGGAGCGCACCCTGTGCGCGACATGCGACACGTTGCGTCGAGGCAGTCGCGCACAGGGTGCGCTCCCACAGGGGTAGCAGAGGCAGACCGTACTTACGCGCTGCGGCGAGCCGCCTTGGCGTCGTCCGAGCGCAGCATTTCGATCTGCTGCAGATACTGCTTGTCCAGGCCGGTGACGTATTCGCCGGAGAAGCACGAGGTGTCGAAGTGCTTGAGGTTCTCGTTGCCGTCCTGCACGGCCCACACCAGGTCCTTCAGATYCTGGTAGATCAGCCAGTCGGCGCCGAGCACCTTCTCCACTTCCTTCTCCGAATGACCGGAAGCCACCAGCTCGGACGCGGCCGGCATGTCGATGCCGTACACGTTCGGGTAGCGCMCCGGCGGTGCGGCGGAGGCGAAGTACACGTTGCGCGCGCCGGCCTCGCGGGCCATCTGGATGATCTGGCGCGAAGTGGTGCCGCGCACGATGGAGTCGTCCACCAGCAGCACGTTCTTCTTGCGGAATTCCAGCTCGACCGGATTGAGCTTGCGGCGCACGGATTTCACGCGCTCGCCCTGCCCCGGCATGATGAAGGTGCGGCCGATATAGCGRTTCTTGAMGAAGCCCTCGCGGAACGGCACGCCCAGCGCTTCGGCCAGGGCGGAAGCCGCGGTGCGCGCGGTGTCGGGGATCGGGATCACTGCCTCGATGCCGTGGTCCGGGCGCTCGCGCAGGATTTTCTCCGCCAGCTTCTGGCCCATGCGAAGGCGCGCCTTGTACACCGACACGTTCTCGATCATCGAGTCCGGACGGGCGAGATACACGTATTCGAAGATGCACGGCGCGTGCGTGGCGCCTTCGGAGCAATGGCGCGCATGCAGCTGGCCATCGTCGGTGATGATGACGGCTTCGCCCGGGTCCAGGTCGCGCAGACGCTTGAAGCCCAGGATATCCAGCGCCACCGACTCGGACGCCACGGCGTATTCGCGGCCTTCCGGCGTCACGCGCTCGCCCAGCACCAACGGACGGATGCCGTTCGGATCACGGAACGCCAGCAGGCCGTAACCCAGCACCAGGGCGATGCACGCATAACCACCAGCTGCGCGCTGATGCACGCCGGCTACCGCCTTGAAGATGTGGTCGGGCGTGAGCGCCATCCGATCCTGGATCTGCAGCTCGTSMGCCAGCACGTTGAGCAGCACTTCGGWATCGGAGTSSGTGTTGATGTGGCGGCGGTCGTCTTCGAACATCTCGCGACGCAGCTGTTCGGTGTTGACCAGGTTGCCGTTGTGGGCGAACGCGATGCCGTAAGGCGAGTTCACATAGAACGGCTGCGCCTCGGCCGAGCCTTCGGAACCGGCCGTGGGATAGCGGCAATGACCGATGCCGATGCGGCCACGCAGGCCGCTCATCGAGGTCTGGTTGAACACGTCGCGCACCAGGCCGTTGCCCTTGTGCAGGCGCAGGCGCGCGCCATCCACCGTGGCGATGCCGGCGGCGTCCTGGCCACGGTGCTGCAACACGGTCAAACCGTCATAAAGTGACGCGGCGACCTCACTGGTGCCGACGATGCCGATGATTCCGCACATGGTTTGAAAGCCTGTATTAGAAAGTCGCTGCCGGAGCGGCCGTGGTTGCGGTCGCGGGATGGGTTTCATGTCCAGTCGCTGGCGAAGCGCCTGGCATGCCCGCTGGCAAGGCGGGTAAATGGTCTAGCAGGGGCTGCGGATTGAGGTAGTGACGGACGTTGTCCGGCACGCGCTCACCCAGCCACGCAGCCATTCCCYTGAACTGCGGCAATAACACCGAATCGTGCCACCAAGGATCGCGCGTGAACGCGGTAAACCCGAGCAGGAACACCGCCAGCGTCACCAGCAGCACGCCGCGCACGAAACCAAACACCATGCCAAGCAGGCGGTCGGTGCCGGACAACCCGGTACTTTCCACCAGCTTGCTCACCAGGAAGCGCAGCAGCGCACCCACGATCAGCACCACGATGAAACAAAGGCCGTAGCCCACCAGGATCCGCGCCGACGGCAGCTGGATACTGTGTTCGAAATACGCCGCCACGCTGGGCCCGTAGGTCCAGGCCACCCAGAACGCGACGATCCAGATGGCCAGCGCCAACACCTCGGAAATGAGGCCGCGCCACAGGCCAATCAAGACCGAGACGCCCAGTACGGCAAGAATGATGTAATCGGCCCAATTCACCGGGTCACCTTACCGTCGCTGGTTCAGGTTGAAGTTCACGGAGCGGTGACGACGTTGCCGTCCACGCCCAGCTTGCTTTTGATCTGGTCACGCACGCGCACGGCATCGGCGCGCTGGGTCTGCGGACCCGCACGCACGCGCCACAGCTGCTTGCCGTTGGCATTGACCGTATCCACGTAACCATCGAAGCCGTTGGCGCGCAGCTTGTCGCGCAGCGCATTGGCGTCGTTCTGGCTGCCCATGGCGGCCACCTGCACGGCCCAGCCGCCGGGATGCGATGCGGGCGCCGCTGCCGTATTGGCCGCAGGCGTTGCCGGCTTGGCTGCCGGTGCATCGTCCTGGGTGGGCGTGGAGGCGCTGCCTTCCAGGCGTGCCGGCGCTCCCGGGATGGTCTGGGTGATCTTCAGGCGTGCCGCTTCGGCGGCGGCGCGGGATTCGAACGGACCGGCCGTCACCATCGTCAGCTGCTTGCCGCCCTGATTGATGGAGCGACCCGAAGCCGGGTAACCCAAACCGCGCACGCGCTGGATCAGGCTCTGGGCGCTGGCGCTGGACGCATAGGCGCTGAGATTGAGCGAATACGCACCGTGCGCGGCAGTCGCCGGCGGCATGGCCGGTTCCTGCTGGGCAGGAATGGCGGCCGGCGTGGTGGCCTTGCCGGCCGTGGTGGTGGCCGAACCCGTCACGCCGGTCGCGGCCTTGCCCTGCACCGGGATCACCGGCTGGGAGGCGCTGGAGCCCGGGCGCGTCACGGTGGTGGGTTCAGGCTTCTGGCCGGCGGTGGGGTCGGTTTCCACGTCCTTGGGACGGTTGGAACCGATATTCACCGTCGCCAGCTGATCAGACGAGCCCACCGGGGTGGCCGTGGCCGCCGGTGCCGGCACGACCGGCTTGGGCGCCGCCGCTGCCGTGGAAGCGGGAGCCGCGCCCGGCGTCAGGCTCATGGTCTTGGTCTGCAGGTCGCGATCGGGTGCCGGCGGGATCGCCAGGCTCACCGATTCGTCGCCACTGGTGGTCGGCGGGTTGCTGGAGATGAACATCGGCACAAACAGCACAGCCAACGCGATGAGAACGGCAGCTCCCAGCAGACGTGTTTTCAAGACGGGCTCCAAGCGGGCGGGGAAGCGAGAACGGGGCGATTATAGCCGGGCCAGCTGCCGCTCATGCCGAATCGGCCCCACCCGATTCAGCAAGCACCGCCGCCGCGACGAAAAACGAGCCGAAAGCGAGCACGCATTCGCCGGGCCTGGCTGAAGATCGCGCCGCCTTCAGTGCAGTGCCGACGTCGGCATGGACCTCATAGCCAGCACCGGGCAGCACAGCCGTCAGCTGCTCGGCCAGCGCTTCGGCAGTCAGTCCGCGCGGCGAGTCCTGAGCCAGCCCGGCCAGATGCCAGTGCGCGATGCGCGTGCCCAGCGCGCCGATCACGCCGGCCACATCCTTGTCGGACAGAGCGCCATAGACGGCATGCACACGGATGCCGGGACGCGCATCCAGCCACTCGGCCAACGCACGTGCCGCCTGCGGGTTGTGGCCCACGTCCACCACCAGGGCGGGATCGCCTGCCAGCACCTGCAGTCGCGCCGCTACCTGGGCGGTCCGCACGCCGATCGCGGCGGCAAGCGCGAGATCCTTCGTCGCCAGCACCGCATCTTGTTGTTGCAAGCCGTACAGCGCGGCAATGGCTGCAGCCGCATTCGCGTATTGCACGGGTGCGGCCAGCGCGGGATCGGGCAGCGTCCACGTCGTGCCATCGCGATGACGCCACTGCCAGCCGGACGATAGTCGCTCCACGCTGAATTCCACGCCGGCTCGCTCGACGTTTGCGCCGATACGTTCCAGCGCCTGCAGCAGACCCGACGGCGGATCGGCTTCACCGACTACGGCCAGGCGCCCCGCCCGCGCAATGCCCGCCTTTTCCCCGCCGATGCTGTCGCGGTCCGGGCCCAGCCAATCCATGTGATCGAGATCGACCGTGGTGATCACGGCCACGTCGGCGTCGATGATGTTCACCGCATCAAGTCGGCCACCCAGACCGACTTCGAGCACCGCTAGGTCCAGGCCGGCGCGCGCAAACAGATCCAGTGCGGCCAGCGTGCCGAACTCGAAATAGGTCAGCAAGATTTCGCCGCGCGCCGCCTCGATGCGCTCGAAACTGGCGACCAGGGCTTCGTCGTGCGCTTCATGTCCGTCGATGCGGATGCGTTCGTTGTAGCGCAGCAGATGCGGCGAGGTGTAACAGCCCACGCGCTGGCCCGCGGCGCTCAGCATGGCCTCGAGCATCGCGACGGTGGAGCCCTTGCCGTTGGTGCCGCCCACCGTGATGACGCGGCGCGCCGGCGCAGGAGCGCCCATGCGTTCCCATACGGCGCGCACGCGATCGAGGCCCAGCTCGATGCTGCGCACATTTACGCGTTCCTGGTAGGACAGCCATTCGTCGAGAGTGCGGGTCATAGGTGCCGTATTCATGCGTCCAACGGACGCAGCCAGAAACGCAGAAGATGAGTAGTAGGCGTGAGCGCGTCGAGCTCGGTCCAGTCCAGCTCGCAGAACATATCGTCCTGCCGCTGGTAGCCGCGCTTGCGCCAGAACGCGTCGTTGGGTCGGTATCCGGGCGGCTGGCGTGCATCGTTGCCGGCGCGTTCCACGGCGCAGAACGCCGTCCATCGATAACCCGGCTGGGAGCGCGCGTGGTGTTCGCGCGCATCAAAGAAACGGTGGCCGATGCCTTGCCCGCGATACGCCGGCAACAACACCGATTCGCCGAAATAGTACACGTCGCCCAGCACCATCCCGCGCGCCACGAACGGCTGCTGGATGGCGGGCACTTCGTCGACCAGCGGAATGCCGGTGGAGCAGCCCACGACATCGTCGCCATCGAGTGCCAGCACGAACACGCTGCGTCGCGAGCGCGCGTACGCTTCCAGATAGCGCTGCTCGTACGCCATGTCGCCGTCGTACAGATACGGATAGTCGCGGAACACCGAGATGCGCAGGCGCGCCAATGCTTCCAGGTGCGGCCTTACCGCCTCGCCGACACTGGTGAGGATGCGCACGCCCATGGCTCAGCCAGATACCTGCGCGATCCAATCGGACAGGTTGTAATAGTTGCTGATGCGCGCAATGCGACCATCGCGTATCTCGAAAAAGGCCCCGCCCGGCAGCACATAACGCTGGCCGCGGGCCGGCGGCAGGCCTTCGTCGTCGGCGAGATATTGACCATGGACAATGTATTCCGCTGCGGCATGCGCGCCGTCAGCGCTCTCCATCAGCACGATATCGCGCAGCTCTTCGCGGTAGCTTCGATTCATGCGCGCGAGGAAGGCACGGAAGGTGTCGCGCCCGGTTTCGCGATGGCCCTGGTTGATGTCGTGCGCCACGTCCTCGGTGAGGCAGTCGAGCATGGCCTCCCAGTCGCCGCGATTGAACGCATCGTAATAACGGGCGATCAAGGCGATGCTGGCGGACATGGCGGTTTCCTGGGGCAAGGGGCGCACAGCTTAAAGCATGTATCGCCACCTATCATGCCCTGCCCTTGGTCATGCACGCCGCGACTCAGAAGTGGATGCCCGTCGCCTTCAGCGCCCAATACATGCCGAACGCGGTCCAGAACATTTTCTTGATCGCCTTGCCGGCAAGCCACGCGGCGAGCAAACCCACCAGCAAGGGCATGTACTTTTCCAGCGTGCTGCGCGAGTTGTTGATCACGTTCATGATGATGTCTCCCCGCACCCCATCGGTGCGGGAGAGATCATCCGTCCGCGCCCATTCTGGCGGCAGGGCGCGGCGTCAACCATCGCAGGTGACAACTATCACGCCTGCCGCAGCCTCAGCGCGTTGCCCACCACCGACACCGACGACAGGCTCATCGCCAGGGCGGCCACCATCGGCGACAGCACCACGCCCAGCCACGGATACAACAGGCCGGCCGCCAGCGGCACGCCCACGGCGTTGTAGACGAAGGCGAAGAACAGGTTCTGGCGGATATTGCGCACGGTGGCCCGCGACAGCGCGAGTGCCCGCACGATGGCGCTCAACTCGCCCTTCACCAGGGTCACCTGGGCGCTTTCCATGGCGATATCGGTGCCGCCGCCCATGGCGATGCCGACATCGGCAACGGCCAACGCCGGAGCGTCGTTGATACCGTCGCCGGCCATCGCCACTCGATGGCCTTGTTTCTGCAGACGCTGGATCACCTCTGCTTTTTCGGCAGGCGACATGTCCGCATGCACTTCGTCGAGATCAAGCGCACTGGCGACGGCGCCGGCCGTGGCCAGGTTGTCGCCGGTGAGCATGACGATGCGCAGTCCTTGCGCCCGCAGGTCGGCAAGCGCCTGCGGCGTGCTGTGCTTGATGCGATCGGCCACGGCGACGAGGCCTTCGAGTGCGCCATCGATGGTGAGAAACATCACCGTGGCCCCTTCGCCGCGCAAGGCATCGGCGCGCGCGCCCACCTCGTCGTCGAGCGGCACGCAGGCATTGGACAACAGACGATGGTTGCCCAGCGTCACCGCGTGTCCGTCCACTTCGCCTTCCACACCGGCACCCGTCACGCTGCGAAATTGCGAGGCCTGCGGCACGACGATGCCTTCCGCTTCCGCGCCGACGACGATGGCTCGCGCCAGCGGATGTTCGCTGAGCCGTTCCAGGGCCGCCGCCATGCCAAGCAATTGCGCACGCGGCACCTCACCCAGGCTCACGACCACCTTCAGCGCTGGCTTGCCTTCCGTCAGCGTGCCGGTCTTGTCGACCACCAGCGTGTCKATGGCGCGGAGCGATTCGATGGCTGCCGCATCGCGGAACAGCACGCCGTTCTGCGCGGCGCGACCGCTCGCCACCATGATGGAAATCGGTGTGGCCAGGCCGAGCGCGCAGGGGCACGCGATGATCAGCACGGAGACCGCCGCGATCAACGCATAGGCAAGCTTGGGCTCGGGCCCGAGCCAAGCCCACAACACGAAGGCCAGCAACGCCACCGCGACCACGGCAGGCACGAACCAGGCGGCCACGCGGTCGGCCACACGCTGCAGCGGCGCCTTGCTGCGTTGCGCCTGCGCCACCAGCGTCACGATCTGCGAGAGCACGGTAGCGGCGCCAACTTTTTCCGCGCGCATGAGCAGCGCGCCATCCTGGTTCACCGTGCCGCCCGTCACCGGCTCGCCCTTGCGCTTGGCGACCGGCAGCGGTTCACCGGTGAGCATGGACTCGTCCACATGGCTGCTGCCGTCGAGCACGACGCCGTCCACCGGCACTTTTTCGCCGGGGCGCACGCGCAAGTGATCGCCGGCGTGGACGGCTTCGATCGGCACATCATGTTCGGTGCCGTCGGCTTCGATGCGCCACGCCGTCTTCGGGGACAGCCCCAGCAAAGCCTTGAGTGCGGCGCCCGTGCGGCGTCGCGCGCGCAGCTCGAGGAAATCGCCGAGCGTGACCAGGGTGACGATCACCGCCGCCGATTCGAAATACACACCGACCCGTCCATGCATGTCGTGAAACCCCGCAGGGAACCATGACGGCATGAGAAACGCAGCAGCGCTGTAGAACCACGCCACGCCTGTACCGAGCGCGATGAGCGTGTACATGTTCGGCGACCACGGATTGAGCGAATGCCAGCCGCGCGCGAAGAACGGCGCACCGCCCCACAACACCACGATGGTAGCCAGCACGGCCTCCGCCCACGCGGACCATGCATGCCATGGCGCCGGCAACTGCCATCCGAACAGATGCGGCCCCATCGCCAGCAGGAACACCGGCAGCGTCAACGCGGCAAGCGTCCAGAAGCGGCGCGACATGTCACGCAATTCGTGGCCGTCGTCTTCGAGGCTGGGCATCATGGGTTCCAGGGCCATGCCGCACTTTGGGCAATGGCCTGGACCTATCTGCTGCACTTCCGGATGCATCGGGCAGGTGTAGATCGCGCCTGCGATGACCGGCGTCGGCTCAGAGACTGGATTCAAATAGCGCGTTGGCTCCGCGAGAAACTTCTCTTTGCAGCGCTGCGCACAGAAATAGTAGGTCGCGCCACCGTGTTCGGCGTGATGCTTGGCGTGGGCCGGATCCACTGTCATGCCGCATACGGGATCTTTCAAAGCAGGCGCGTGGTGGTGAGATGAGCCGTGATCATGCTGGTGGTGTGCGGGCTCTGCCGCGTCTGTGCCGCAACAAGTCGATATCACCGCCGGCTCGGCCGCTGCGTTGGCGCTGCAGCATGCATGCTTCTCCCCGCTCATGCCTCGTCTTCCTGATCGGTCAACGCCTTCAGGATCGGACATTGATCCGGCGAGCCGTGGCCCGGGCATGCCTCGATAAGTTGTTCCAGGCCATCGCGCACGCGGGTCAGTTCGGCGATGCGCTCGTCGATGGCGGCCAGCCGTTCCTCCGCGCGTTTCTTCACCGCTTTGACGCCCCGATGGCGATCCGCCGACAAGGCCAGCAAATCGCGGATCTCCTCGAGCGTGAAGCCCAGATCCTTCGCGCGGCGGATAAAGCGCAGCTGCCGCACCGCTCCTTCGTCATAACTGCGATAACCCGATGCCCGACGCAACGGCTCGGGCAACAGCCCCTCGCGCTCGTAGTAGCGAATGGTGTCGATGGCGACGCCGACGCGCCGGGCAACGGCGCCGATGGTCATGGAGGTGTGGGGAGTGTTCATGGCACCAAGTCTAGACCTTTGATCAAGGTCCAGAG
>NZ_JBFTRY010000093.1:0-13601 GCF_056399745.1 Dyella sp. 01N36 | reverse complement strand
GTTCTTAGGCAGCTCGAGTACGCTTTGTTCATGCGTGGCATGGGCGCGAAATGCAGACGGGAAGCTGCTTGCCAGCGGATCGTTTTTGGCGGCATCGAGCATGTTCAGCGTCACGGTGCCGATCTCGCGACCGCCGGGCAGGTAGTCGACGCGCCCACCCAGGGCATGCGACATCAGCTGATGGCCGTAGCACACGCCGAACATCGGCAGCTCCAGATCCATGGCATCCCTGATCCAGCCCGCCGTGCGTTCGCTCCATGCGGCACGCTCAGTGACCATCGCGGCGGAACCGGTGATCAGTGCACCGGCCACTTCGCTGGGTGGTGGAAGTTGTTCGCCAGCTTCCACGTCGACCACGCGGATGCGCTCCGGCAACAGCTGTGCACCAAGGCGGAACCAGTGGGGAAAGTCACCGTGACGCGCGCGAATGGGAGCAGGGGCGCGACCGGTGCGGATGATCAGGACAGGCTTCATGCGATACGACGAATACGTTGGGTGAGCGAGCAGCGTCGTCAGACGACGCCATGTTCGATGGGCGGAATCACGGTCAGCACTTCCTTGACGGTGGTGACGCCGCGCGCCACCTGGGCCGCCGCGGAAATGCGCAAGGGACGCATGCCTTCGGCGAGCGCGGCGTGGCCGAAATGACCCAGATCCAGCTGCGATGAAATCAATCCGCGCAGGCGCGAGGACAGCGGCAGCATCTCGTAGATGCCGGTGCGTCCCATGAAGCCTGTATTGCGGCACTCCAGGCAACCGACCGGTTTGTAGACCTTCTCGGGCAGCGGCACGTCCCAGCCGTGCGTGAGCGCCGTCCACTCGTGCGGCTCCTGCTCGGTGGCCTGCTTGCAGTGGGCACACAGCGTGCGCACCAGACGCTGCGCCACCACGCCGGTCAGGGTGGATTGGATCAGGTAATGCGGTACGCCCAGATCAAGCAGACGCGTGATCGCGCTGGGCGCATCGTTGGTATGCAGGGTCGACAGCACGAGGTGACCGGTGAGCGAGGCCTGCACGGCCATCTGCGCCGTTTCCAGGTCGCGGATTTCGCCAACCATGATGATGTCCGGGTCCTGTCGCAGCAGCGTGCGCACGCCAGTGGCAAAGTCCAGGTCGATGGCCGCCTGCACCTGCATCTGGTTGAACTCGGGGCTCACCATTTCGATCGGGTCTTCGACCGTGCAGACGTTCAACTCCGGCGTCGCCAGATGTTTGAGCGTCGAGTAAAGCGTGGTGGTCTTGCCCGAACCGGTAGGACCGGTCACCAGCACGATGCCGTGCGGGCGTTCCACCATCGTTCGCCAGGCCTCGCCCTCTTCGGGCGAAAAGCCCAGCTGCGAGAAATCCTTGGCCACGATGTCCGGATCGAAGATACGCATCACCACCTTTTCGCCGAACGCTGTCGGCATGGTGGAGATACGCAGTTCCACTTCACGTCCTGAAGCAGAGCGTGTCTTGATGCGACCGTCCTGCGGGCGGCGCTTTTCGGCCACATCCATGCGCGAGAGGATCTTGATTCGCGCGGTGACCGCGGTCATCACCGGCGGCGGCAGCTCGAATACCTTGTGCATCACGCCGTCGATGCGAAAACGCATCAGGCCGGCTTCGCGGCGCGGCTCCAAATGGATATCCGAGGCGCGCTGTTCGAACGCGTATTGCAGCAGCCAATCCACGATGTGCACGACGTGGCGATCATCCGCGCCGACTTCGCCGCCCTTGCCCAGCTCCAGCAGCTGTTCGAAGTTGAGGATGGCGGAGGAGTCGTAGCCGGTGGTCTTGGCGTCCTGCGCCAGCTGGATCGAGCGTTGTACGCCGTAGAACTCCAGCAGGTAGCGGTTGATGTCGATCGGGTTGGACACCACGCGCTTCACGTCTCGCCGCAGCATCTGCGAGAGGTCGGCCGCCCATGCATTGTCGAATGGCTCGCAGGTGGCGAAGGTCGCTTCGCCCGGCGCTACCGCCACCGGCAGGATGCGATGGCGTTCGGCGTAGGCGCGGCTGACCACCTGGGTCACCGCGGCCACGTTGATCTTCATCGGATCGATTTTCAGGTACGGCAGCTGGGCGTGGCCGGCGAGCCATTCGGTCAGCGCCTCCAGGCTCAGCGGTCGGCCCGGATCGCGCTGGTTGGGCAGCTTGGCGTTGGCCACCAGCACCAGCGGATGCAATTCCACGGTGGCGCGGCCGCTGCGCGAGCCCATGCGCACCTGCTTGGCGTCTTCGGCGAGCAGATAGCCGTCGACCACCAGCGTGGCGAGCATTTCATCCAGCGCCAGCCGACTGCGGCGGCCGAGCAGGGACACTGTTTGCGGCGAAGCGGCCATGCGGCGATCTCTCCGATAGGCTTTCTGCGCTGGATTCCAGCGGAGAAAGCGGTCCCGGCTATACTAACCCGCTTTATTGAAGCCCACGGAAAGCCATGTCCGCGCGCACCTTCCAAGATGTGATCCAGACCCTTAACCGCTATTGGGCGGCGCAGGGTTGTGTCCTGCTGCAGCCCCTCGACACCGAGGTCGGCGCCGGCACGTTCCACCCGGCCACTTTTTTGCGTTCGCTCGGTCCCGAGCCCTGGGCGGCGGCGTACGTGCAGCCGTCCCGCCGTCCTACTGACGGCCGCTACGGCGAAAACCCGAACCGCCTGCAGCATTACTACCAGTACCAGGTGGTGATGAAGCCAAACCCGGACAACATCCTGGACCTGTACATCGGTTCGCTGAAGGAGCTGGGCCTGGATCCGCTGGTGCACGACCTGCGCTTCGTCGAAGACAACTGGGAATCGCCGACGCTCGGCGCCTGGGGTCTGGGCTGGGAAGTCTGGCTCAATGGCATGGAGGTGACCCAGTTCACCTACTTCCAGCAGGCCGGCGGCCTGGAGTGCCGTCCCGTGACCGGTGAGATCACCTACGGTCTCGAGCGCCTGGCCATGTACCTGCAGAACGTGGACAACGTCTACGACCTGATCTGGACCGACGGCCCGCGCGGCACCGTCACCTATGGCGACGTSTWYCACCAGAACGAAGTGGAGCARWSCACCTACAACTTCGAGCACGCCAACGTGCCCGAATTGCTGCGCTGGTTCGACGTGTGCGAAGGCGAAGCCAACAAGCTGATCGCCGCCAACCTGCCGTTGCCTGCCTACGAGCAGGTGATGAAGGCCAGCCACACCTTTAACCTGCTCGACGCGCGCCGCGCCATCAGCGTCACCGAACGCCAGCGCTACATCCTGCGCGTGCGCACGCTGGCCCGAGCGGTGGCTGAAACCTATGTCGCACAACGCGAAAAGCTCGGGTTTCCCGGCCTGAAGAAGAACGTGAAGGAGCAGGCTGCATGAGCGCCGCCACCAAGCCGCTGTTGATCGAACTGGGCACCGAAGAACTGCCGCCCAAGGCGCTGGATGACTTGTCCGCTGCGTTCCTGCGCGGCATCTGCGACGGACTGGCCAAGCGCGGCGTGGACGCCGGCCTGGACGAAGCGAGGCTGTATGCTTCGCCGCGCCGTTTGGCCGTCTATATCCCGGCCGTGGCGGTCAACCAGCCCGAACAAAATGTTGAACGTCGCGGCCCGGCCGTCAACGCGGCGCTCGATGCCGATGGCCAGCCGAGCAAGGCCTTGCTCGGCTTTGCGCAGTCTTGCGGAGTGACCGTCGAACAGCTGGAAAAGCTCGAGACCGACAAGGGTTCGTGGTTCGTGTTCCGCGCGGTCAAGCCGGGCCAGCCGGTGGCGGCTTTGTTGCCTGAAATCGTCGACGAGGCGCTCAAGGGTTTGCCGATTCCCAAGCCGATGCGCTGGGGCGATCACGACTACACGTTCGTGCGTCCGGTGCACTGGCTGGTGATGTTGCACGGCGCGGACATCGTCGACGGCAGCGTGCTGGGCCTGACCAGCGGCCGCAAGTCGCGTGGTCACCGTTTCATGCATGGGCAGCCGGTGCACGTGTCCGACGCCGATATCTGGCTGGACTCGATGCGCGCGGCCAAGGTGCTGGCCGATCCGGCCGAGCGTCGCCAGAAAGTGCGCGATGAAGTCGCCCGTGCAGCCAAGGAAACCGGTGGCGTGCCGCAGCTCGACGAGGCTCTGCTCAGCGAAATCGCCAATCTCACCGAATGGCCGGTGGCGATTGCGTGCACCTTTGATCGCGAATTTCTTGCGGTGCCGCCCGAAGCGCTGGTCACCACCATGGAGACCAACCAGAAGTTTGTGCCGGTGTTCGACGCCAGCGGCAAGCTCACCGAGCATTTCATCGGTGTCGCCAACATCGAGAGCAAGCAGCCGTCGGAAATCCGCAAGGGCTACGAGCGCGTGATCCGYCCRCGCTTCGCCGACGCCAAGTTCTTCTGGGATGAAGACCTCAAGACGCCGCTGGCCGGCTATCAGGATCAGCTCAAGCAGGTCACCTACCAGCAGGCGCTGGGCAGCCTGTGGGACAAGAGCGTGCGCGTGGCCGAGCTGGCCCGCATCATCGCCGCCCGCGTGGACGTGGATGCCGGCGCCGCGACGCGTGCCGCCTCACTCAGCAAGTGCGACTTGCTCACCCGCATGGTCGGCGAATTCCCCGAGTTGCAGGGCGTGATGGGTCGTTACTACGCGGCGCACCACGGTGAAGCGGCCGACGTGGCCGAGGCGCTGGACAGCTATTACCAGCCGCGCTTCGCCGGGGACGCCATCGCGGCCGGCAAGGTGGGCCAGGTGCTCGCCGTGGCCGATCGCTTCGATACGCTGGCAGGCATTTTCGCCGTGGGCATGAAGCCCAGCGGCAACAAGGATCCGTTCGCCCTGCGTCGTGCAGCGCTCGGTCTTGCGCGTACGCTGGTCGAAGGTGGTCTGGAGCTGGATCTGCGCGGCAGTTTTGTCGAAGCGCTCGAATTGTTGCCGGAAGCAGCGCTCGCCGCTGGCCTCAAGCCGGGCAAGGATGGCAAGGCGCCTACGCTCGACGCCGGCAAGCGCCGTGCCGCGCTGGCTGACGAACTGGTCGAATTCGTGCTCGATCGCCTGCGCGGTTATTACGCCGAGCAGGGCTTTACGAGCGAGCAATTCGAGGCCGTGGCGGCCGTCTCGCCGTCCAGCCTGGTGGATTTCGACCGACGTCTGCGCGCGGTCGGCGAATTCGGTCGCCGTCCGGAGGCCTTGAGCCTGGCCGCGGCGAACAAGCGCGTGGCCAACATCCTGCGCAAGCAGGCCGAGGAAGCAGGCGCTGCACCGGTGGGCACCACGGTCGACCCCGCCCATTTCGAGGCGGAGGCCGAACGCTCGCTGCATGCCGCGCTCGACGCCGCCCGCGCCGACACGCATGCGCCGCTGGAAGCCGGCGACTACGCCGCGGTGCTCACGCGCCTAGCGCAGTTGCAGGCACCGGTGGATGCGTTCTTCGACAGCGTGCTGGTGAACGCGGAAAACCCGGCGGTGCGCGCCAATCGCCTGGCCTTGCTGGGTCAGCTGAAGGCGCAATTCGGCGCCATCGCGGACATTGCCCGCCTCTAGCAACCGGCCATCGCAGCAAAGAAAAACGGCAGCCTCCGGGCTGCCGTTTTTTTATGCCGTCTGCAATCGATGCACTTACGCAGCGACCTGACGGCCGCGCTTCACGCGCTCGTGCAGGCGCTGGTTGAACGAGACCATCGCGGTGGCGTCCACGTCGGTGCCGCCCGGGCCGAGGATTTCATAGAGGTCGGCCAGCATGTCGGCGTTGTCGGCCAGGGTCAGGCGGCTCTCGGCCAGGTCCAGCTCCGACTGCAGGATGCGCAGCGCCGTGTTGAGGCGGTTCGGATCCATGGCCAGGCCGCTGGCATGCAGCGTGTCCGCTGCGGTGCGCAGTTTGGAGCGATGGCGGTTGGCCATCGTTTCCGTATTCGTCTGGTCTTCGCCGGAGGCCATCGCGTCCGTGGTCTGGATGGTCCCTTCGCCGGCCACCAGCCACACCAGGGAAATACCCAGGGTCTTGGCCAGGGTCACGCAGCGTGCGCGCGACGGATCGGTATTGCCATCGCGCCAGCTACGCACGACACCTTCAGAAAAACCGCACATCCGAGCGATCTCGGTGACGCTGCCCACGCGCTGGATCAGCACTTTGATGCGATCGGCAAAGGTGGACGAAGACTCGTTTGTCGAAATTTTTTGCATGTTCATCGCATTTTCCTGGCGGATGGCGACTTGTAAGGGGAGCGTGGCCCGAAATTTAGAAACGTCAGCGTGAAGCAAGCGTTACGAAATCGTTGACACTCGTAAGAAATTTCTCATATGGTCGTAAGTTCTTGGTAGTCGCAGCCCCTGGGGAGCAACTTCTACCGAGACCAAGAACGCAACGGTTGCGAATTGGTAATCAAGAATGCGCCGGGTTGTTCAGCTGGCAGACAGCAAGTTTTGAGGGTGCAACGCCTTTGAAGCCTGCCACTTGCGAGCAAGTCGGCATTTTGGCGTCGGTTGGGGCCGGCGTCTTTACTGGGGAGTAAATATGCAGTTCCGCAAGAAAGTTGACAATAAACTTACGGTGGCCGTCCGCCTGGCTCTTGCCGTAGGTACCTTCGCAGCCATGGCTCCGGCCCTGGCGCAGAACACCAGCGGCCCCGCAGCCAGCGAGAGCGAGGTCAAGAAGCTCGAAACCGTCACCGTCACCGGTACGCGCATTCCGCGCGTCGACGTGGAAACCGCCCAGCCGGTGGTCACGATCGACCGCAAGCAGATCCAGAACCAGGGTTTCACCTCGGTTGCCGACATTCTGCAGAACCTGACCGAAGTCGGTTCGCCGCCGATCAGCCGCGCCAACGCGCTGTCGTCGGGCGAAGACGTGGGTGGCTATTACGTCGACCTGCGCAACCTCGGTGCCAATCGCACGCTGATCCTGATCAACGGAAAGCGCCTGGGCGCCAACACCTCGGGCCTGCAGGATCTGGGTCAGATCCCGGTGTCGGTGATCGACCGCATCGAAGTGCTGAAGGATGGCGGTTCGTCCATCTACGGTTCGGACGCGATTGCCGGCGTGGTCAACGTGATCACGCGCAGCAACTTCACCGGCGCCGAGGCCAATGCCTACGTCGGCCAGTACGACCAGAATGACGGCAAGGGCCAGAGCTACGACTTCACGCTCGGTACCGCCAACGAGCGCGGCTCGATCATGGCCAGCGCGCAGTACCAGAAGGACGATCCGGTCTGGGCAAAGGACCGCGAGTTCAGCGCCTATCCGGCGGGTCCCTTCCACCAGTTCCCGAACGCCAAGGACGGTGTCAACGGCTGGAGCGGCATCACCCAGAACGGTTCGTTCAGCGGCCCCTGCGGCCCGGGCGGCGCCAAGGCCACCTGTACGCTCACGCCGGGTACCGACCCGCGCAATATCGCCAACTACCAGCCGCTGACCACCTCGCGCTACGCCAACTCCAACCAGGAGATGTCGCTGGCCACCGGTCAGGAGCGCACCTCGCTGTTCGTGGCGGGCAAGTACAACCTGCTCGACAACGTCACGTTCAAGACCGACTTCCTCTACAACAAGCGCGAGACCCTGCAGCAGATCGCCGGTTATCCGTACCAGTCGGCCGCCTTCACCAGGCCGATGGCGGCCACCAGCTACTTCAACCCGCTTGGCACCACGCTCAACTTCGCCCGTCGCGGCTGGGAAGTGCCCCGTACGACCAACAGCGAACTGGAAACCTATCGCTGGACGGCTGGCTTCGAGGGCTACTTCGAGCTGGGCGGCCGCAACTGGAACTGGGACGTTGCCGCGATGACCAATCGCAACAACATGCTCAAGACCGGTCACGGCGACTTCAACCTGATCAATGCGGAGGCCGCCGTCGGTCCGTCCTTCATGGGCACGGATGGCAAAGTGCATTGCGGTACCGCCGCCAAGCCGACCGCCGGCTGCGTGGCGTGGAACCCGCTGCTGCCGTATGGCCAGGCTGGCGCCGGCTCGCTGGCGGATCCGGAACTGCAGGCCTTCCTGTTCCCGGAATTCCACGACACCGGCAAGACCACCACGACGGATTACACCGCCAACATCGCCGGTACCTTTGTGGGCCTGCCGGCTGGTGACATCGGTGTCGCCGCCGGCCTTGAGCACCGCCAGGAAGACGGCCGCTTCGTGCCGGACGCGTTCAACCAGGCGGGCCTGAGCTCGGGTCTGGCGGCCACCACGACCGAAGGCAAGTACTCGGTCAACGAGGCTTACCTGGAATTCGACGTGCCGCTGCTGCGTGACGTGGTGATGGCGCGCGAATTGTCGATCGACGTGGCCAGCCGCTACTCCGACTACGACAACTTCGGCACCACCACCAACAGCAAGGCCAGCGTCAAGTGGAAGCCGATCGACGACCTGCTCGTCCGCGGCAGCTGGGCGCAGGGCTTCCGCGCGCCGACCATTTCCGACCTGTACGGCGGTATCGGCAGCAGCTTCGAGTCGTACACCGACCCGTGCGATACCAAGAGCGGTTCGGCCAAGGGCAACCCGGCCGTGGCCGCGCGTTGTACCGGTGGCTTCGGCGGCCAACCGGCCGTGGCAGCGAACTATGTGCAGCTGGGCCAGGCACTCAATCCGTGCAGCACGTATCCGTGCCAGACCAACTACCAGTTCACCACCGGCTCCAACTCGAAGCTGACTCCTGAAACGGCGACCACCCGCACGTTCGGCGTGATCTACAGCCCGCACTACGTCGAAGGCCTCGACGTGTCGCTGGACTGGTACAAGATCGACATCAAGAACGTGATCAGCCAGGACGAAGTGCAGAACATCCTGGACGACTGCTACGTGGCAGGCATCAGCTCGCGTTGCTCGGGCTTCACGCGTGATCCGGCCAACGGCGTCATCACCAACATGTTCTACGGCCTGACCAACAAGGGCTGGCAGAAGACGGCGGGTTACGACTTCGGCGTGAACTACCGCTTCACCATCGACGCGATCGGCCAGTTCGCCACGCACTGGAACACCACCTATGTCGACTACCTGAACATCAAGGCCGACGACAATCCGGACACCACCGTGCAGCCGGAAACCGGCTACGGCGGCAACTTCCGCACGCGTTCCAACCTGTCGCTGGACTTCACGCGTGGCCTGTTCGGCATGACCTGGACGATGCGTTACTACTCCGGCATGACCGAGCGCTGCTCGTACGTCAATCCGGTCGAGTGCAACGACATCGACCACGTCGATCCGTTCAACGGCGCGCAGGCCCAGCGTCACACCGGCTCCACCACCTTCAACGACGTCCAGTTCCGCTGGACCATGCCGTGGAAGGGCACCATCTCGGTCGGTGCGAACAACGTGTTCGACAAGCAGGGCCCCATCATGTACTCGAAGCCGAACAGCGCCTTCGTGTACTACGGTGGCTTTGACATCGGCCGCTTCTATTACCTGAAGTACAGCCAGCGCTTCTGATCTTGATTGAAACCGTGCCGCATCCTGAAAAGGGGCGGCACGGTGTCTTGGGATGCATTTATTCAGGACCACATAACAAAAAACGCAGGACTGTCAGCGCCAATCATTTTTCAATGCCATGGAGGTTATTGTGAAAATCAGGAAAGCGGATTTGATTGCGAAATGGATGTTGTTGCTGGCAGTGGCCTGTATTGGATTACTGCGCGTTAATACAGCTTACGCAGCGGCGCGTGCGAACGAGCCGCCCACGATTATCTGCAATAGCTGCAATTTGGAAGAGCCTTACGCGGGTGGCGCGTCGAATGACGTGCGGACGACGCTGGGCGTGTTGACCTGGGCGGCATCGGTCGGCAACGTCAGATACTTCCCTTGGGGTGGCCCTGGCGCGGCAATTTGCAGGGAATCCGCAGTCGTCGCCAATAGCAGGTGCATCGTGTATTGGTTTAGCGGAGCCACCGGTCTATGGACCGGGTCCGACGATAACTTTCTCACTGACTCGTTCTGCATGTCGCATTTCAACGACGTGAATTGGCCGTATGACAGATGCGTGTTTGATCCGCAGGGTACGGGCGCGCCGCCGCCCGAATCTCAGCCGATCAGGGGGCCGATTTGCATCGTGGGTGGTATCCCGGCCTGCTGATTTCTAATGTGCTCAGGCGTTGACATTGAAGCGCTCTTGGAGCGCTTTTTTTTGCCGCACGGATGCGTGCACCAGCTCGAAACCGGTAAGCGGGCGTAAAGTGCTTTGCAGGGCTGGTTGAAGCCTTTGGTGGGACATACGCAAGCGCATGGAGCCAACTTTTACAAGCCCTTACGTTTGGGCTATCCTCAAGGGCTCCCCCGTGTAGAGTCGAGGCGTGTTGGGCGCCTGTTGGTTCTCGCGCTAAGCCCTGACTATCGATAGAGGTTTTCACATGCGCCGTCTTGTTTGGTCGCTGATGTCGGTCGCTGCTCTGGCTCTTGCCGGTTGTGGCAATTCTTCCCAGTCGTCCGAGGGCGGCGCGCAGGGCGGCGACGCCGCTCAGACGCCGGCTCAGGCCAACCAGATCACCGGCCAGGTGGCCCTGCGTGATGCGGCCACCACCGTGTCGCCTGCCGCGAAGCTCGAGCTGACCCTGATCGACGTGTCCACGCCGGACGCCACCCCGCTGGCCACCAAGACGATCGAGTCGGCCAATACGCTGCCGATCTCGTTCCAGCTGCCGTTCAACCCGGCTGACGTGAACCCGGCCGGCCTGTACGTGCTGAAGGCGACGCTGGTCGATGGCGAGCGTCACTACAACCCGCCGCTGCAGACCCAGGTGCTGACCAAGGGCATGCCGACCCAGGTGAACATCCAGCTCGTGGGCGAGCAGACCCAGGGTGAAAAGGAACTGGCTGCCTTCACCTCCGTGCAGAAGCAGATCGGCGGCATGAAGATCAGCAACGGCACCAAGCTCGAAGACAAGGTCTCGCGCGGCTGGCAGGTGTTCCGTGAAGCGGGCGAAGTGAAGTTCATCCGCGAAGAAGTCGACTACGGCGACAAGGGCTTCACCAGCACCGACTACGCCTACAAGGACGGCAAGCCGTGGGTGGTCGTGCAGCAGAAGAAGTCCAGCAAGGATTCCAAGCCCAGCTCGACCGAGCGCGCGGCATGGGGCCAGGACGGCACGCTGGTGCTCAAGACCAACGACCAGGGCAGCAAGAGCTCGCCGCTGTCCGACGACGAAGCGGCCAGCCTGCAGAAGCAGAGCCAGTCGATCCTGAATCTGGCGACGGGCGGCAAGGGCAAGTAAGTCCCTCGCTGGTTTCGCCGAAAAGAGCCGCCCGCAAGGGCGGTTTTTTTTGGCCGTATGGATGGCCAAATCGGTTTGGATGTGGATGGCGGGGCGAGTTCGACAGCGCGCGGCACCACCGCAAAGCTTTGGTAGGAAGCCTTTCGGACGCGCATAGGTCCGCTCTTGGCACCGCCGCTGCGCGCCCGATCCCCAACAAAAAAGCCGCCCACTTTCGCAGGCGGCTTCTTGGCAGAACCAACGCAACCCTTAGAAGGCGTACTTCATGCCCAGGTTGACGCTGTTGTACTTCTGGCTGTTGTCGCCGAAGCGGCCGCTGTAGCCGACCCAGCCGCTCAGCGCCTGGCTGAACTGGGCGCTCAGGCCGATGTCGCCGGTGCCCCAGGTCTTGTCCGGCGTGAAGCCGACCAGTTCAAACGAGCCGGGCATGCCGTTGAGGCCGGCGGTGACCAGGCGCGGATCAGCCTTGCTGTCGTAGTTGTAGGCCACCTCGGCGTACGGCGACAGCATGGTGTTGCCGGCCTGCCAGTGACCTTCCAGGCGCCAGCCCAGGGTGGAGATCTGCGAGTCGCGCTGCTGGCTGCCGAACCACATGGCGGTGCTGTCGCTGCCGCTCTCGTTGTAGCTGTCGACCTTGACGGTCTGCCACTCGAAGTTGGCGAACGGACCGGTGCGCAGCGTGCCCACGTCGAACCAGTAGCCGCCGTTGATGCCGCCGCCGACATGGTTGCCGTCGGCCTTGGCCGTTTCGCTGCGGAGCATGTTGCCGAGCTGGATCTTGCGCTCGATGTCCGAGAAGTTGTCCTGGCCGAAGTCCACGTAGCCGCCGACGTAGGCGCCTTCCTGGTGCCACATCATGTAACCCAGGCCCGACACGTCCTGCAGCTTGTAGCCGCCGCCGCCGGCGTAGTCGGCGTTGTGCTGGCCGATGTTCAAGGCGATGCCGCCGGACCAGTTGTCGTTGAAGCGCACGTCGACGCCGGTGGTCAGGTTGACGTTGTCGCTGGAGGTGCGCGGCGAACCGCTGCTGGCATCGAAGCGCTGATCGCCGTAGTCCACATTGGCGAACACGCGGGTGTCGCTGCCCTGGCCGTCGGCCAGCATCTGGTTGCGGATCGCGCGGTTCTGGGCCTGGATCGAGGCCAGCGGCGCTTCCGCCAGCAGCGAGGCGTAGCCCGGCGCGCTGAGGATGGAGATCACGTACTGGCCCAGCATCACGTCAGCCGCGGTGGTGGGGTGCACGCCGTCGGCGAACAGATAGGTCTGGTTGGCGCCGGCCGCATAGGTGTAGGGCAGGCCCGAACCGGCCGGGCCGCAGGCGACCGAGCTGGAGCCCACGCCGCAGGCTTCGTTGGTGACATTGGTGAAGCCGTAGGCGCCCGGGTTGGCGATGACTTCGTTGAGCAGGCTGTAGGCGTCGACCGGGACGATGCCCTTGCCCATCTGGGCGAGGCCGGCGCTGAGCGTGCCGTTGAAGATCAGGCTGAGGCCGGTCAGCGACGAGGCGGCGCTGGCGCCCTGCTCGAGCGCAGACGGCGTCAGGCCGATGTTGGGCAGATTGAACACCAGGATGTTCTTGGCCCCGGCCTGCTGCATCTGGCCGATCAGCTTCACTTCCTGTTGCGCGGCGGCAGCCACGGAGGCCTGCGCCTGAGCGGCCGTCTGGAAGCCCGACACGCCCGCGGCGGCGAGCACCTGCTGGGTTACGGCGGCGGTCACTGCCTGGGTGATCTGCGGGGTCAGCGCGGCGATCTGTGCCGCCGGCACGCCGGCGGCCTGCAGCTGGGCAATCTGCAGCTGCACGTTCTGCTGGATCAGCTGCTGCGCGGTGGCGCCGGCACCTGCGGCGGTGGCCGCATAGAAGATGTCGTTGGCGCCGCCCCAGACCGAGTACAACGCCTTGCTGTCAAACTTGCCGGCAGCGAGGTAGGCATTGATCTGGGTGGTGATGGTCGGCACCGCCGACGGCGTGCCCGGCGAATTGGTCAGTACGCCAGCGCCGCCCCAGGCGTAATCGCTGCCGCCCGCCAGCGAGGCGGTGAGGCTGTAGCCGTAATGGCCGGCCACGTTCTGCACCGTCACCGCACCCGGGTTGGTGGTGAATTCCAGCGGCGGCTGGATGGCCGGATTGGTGGCCAGCGAGATATTGCCGGCGTCGCTCAGGCTGTCGCCGAACACCACCACGCTATCGAACTGGGATTTGGCGGCGAACGCCGGAGAACTGATCAGCAACGCGGCGGCAATGGCGCCTGCAATCGTGCGAGTACGGGGCATGTCGGTAACACTCCTTGAACCGGGCGGCTTTGTTATGACTGCGTTACGGTAATGCATGCCCATACGTAAGCGCATGCTGCGCCGCACCGAGAAGGTTGGGGGCTAGTCCAGCCCTCAACGTTGTAGGAGCGCACCCTGTGCGCGACCGGGGCGATAGTTGGCTATCGCTGCGCGGTTCGCGCACAGGGTGCGCT
>NZ_JBFTRY010000092.1:0-13731 GCF_056399745.1 Dyella sp. 01N36 | reverse complement strand
CGTCTACACCGTCACCAAGGGCTTGAACAAAACCTTCAAGGGCAGCCGCGTGTTCAACACGCTGCTGGACGAGACCATCATCCTCGGTCTCGCGCAGGGCTATGCCAACATGGGCATGCTGCCGCTGCCGGAAATCCAGTATCTGGCCTATTTCCACAACGCATGCGACCAGATCCGCGGCGAGGCGGCCTCGCTGCAGTTCTTCTCCAACGACCAGTTCCGCAATGCGATGGTGATGCGCGTGGCCAGCCTGGGTTACCAGAAGGGCTTTGGCGGGCACTTCCACAACGACAACTCGATCGCCGCGCTGCGCGATATTCCCGGCCTGGTGGTCGGCTGCCCGAGCCGCGGCGACGACGCGGCAACGATGCTGCGCACGATGACTGCGCTGGCCAAGGTCGACGGCCGCGTGTGTGCGTTCCTCGAGCCGATCGCGCTGTATATGACCAAGGATTTGTACGAGGCGGGCGATGGCCAGTGGCAATTCGGCTATCCCGCGCCGGGCGAGGCCATGACGCTGGGCGAAGGCCGCGTCTACGGCCAGGACGCCAACGACCTGGTGGTGTTCACCTTTGGCAATGGCGTGACGATGGCCTTGCGCGCCGCCCGCACGATCGAAGCGGAGCTGGGCTGGAAGGTGCGCGTGGTGGACCTGCGCTGGCTGGCGCCTCTCAACGACGCCTTCATCGCGGCGCAGGCAAAGTCCGCCAAAAGGATCATCGTGCTGGACGAAGGCCGCAAGAGTGCTGGCGTGGGCGAGGGCATCATCACCGCCATCGCCGAGGGGGGCTGCGGCGGCACGCCGCTGGAGCGCGTTGTCGGTGCCGACACCTACACGCCACTAGCCGGTGCAGCCTTGCTGGTTTTGCCGGGCGATGCGGATGTAGTCGCCGCGGCCCGCAAGCTGGGCTGACCGGCGGCAGGGTGGCGCCGGGCAGCCGGCGCCACGTCGTCTCCATCGCGACGGGCACGAATGCACGGTCACGCGAGGAGGCTTTCATGGATTACCGTTGCTTAGTGTTGCTGGGTTTCGCGCTTGCCTGCACCGCTTGTTCGCAGCAAGCGGAGGACAAGGCGACTGCTGGCGCCGCACGGCAGGCCCCGGCGCCGGCTTCCACCTCAGTGCCCGCGCTCGCCACCAGCGCAAGCAGCCCCAGCGGCCTGACCTATCTTTACGACCTGATGCAGCGCCCGGATTTCTCCACGGCATTCGCCGCGCTGTACGGCGGCGACCAATTGCCTGCCTGGACCAGCCAGGGCGGCGTCGCGACACCGGCGCAGCAGGTCATCGTCCATGGCCACACGCAACTGCTCGCTACCGCCTGCAAGCCGCATGACTGCCCGGCCGAACGCATTTTGATTCTCTACGACGAGAACACGCACGCGATGTCCGGGTTGTTTGCGCGTCGCAAGGCCAATGCGTTGAACGATGCGGACAGCAATGATCCGGCCAATGACGATTTGCTGTGGCTGGGGTCGCCGGATGAGGCGTCGAAAGAGTTGCTGCGGCGGAAGCTTTATTCGCCGAATTGAGGGCAGCCCTCGCGTTCCGTTTCCCCTGTGTGGGAGCGCACCCTGTGCGCGACTGGTTATCGCGATGAGGTCGAAGTCTTGATGGAACCTGAGGCAGTCGCGCACAGGGTGCGCTCCCACAAGGGCGAAACTGAGGTGCTCTCGCGCACAGGCTGCGCTCCTACAACGACGATCGCGGGTTCCGCGCGCCCCGCAACCTCCACCACTCCGCCCCCCCGAATACACACCACCAACCACGCCATCCCACTGACATACCCAGCCATCACATCGCTGACCGTTTCCCTGTGGGAGCGCACCCTGTGCGCGACTGGTTATCGCGATGAGGTCGATGTCTTAGGTAGAACTGAGGCAGTCGCGCACAGGGTGCGCTCCCACAAGGGCGGAACTGTGGTGCTCTCGCGCACAGGGTTCGCTCCTACAACGACGATGGCGGGTTCCGCGCGCCCCGCAACCTCCACCACTCCGCACCCCCAATACACACCACCAACCACGCCATTCCGCTGACATACCCGGCCATCACATCGCTGAAGTAATGCACTTGCAGCACGATGCGACTGAGGCCGATCACGCTGATCATCGCTACCGCGCCGGCCACCACCCAGCGATGCAAGCGATGCGGCAGCAGGCGCAGCAGCACATAGGCGAGCATGCCGTAGAACACCATCGCGCCAAACGCGTGGCCGCTGGGAAAACTCCAGCCGTGTTCCACCAGGTAGCCATGGTTGTGCAGCGGGCGCGGTCGCTCGAACCACGCCTTCAGGCCGCTGTTGATCGGCACCACGCCGGCCATGGCGAGCGTCCAGCAAGCGGCAAGCCGCAGCTGCCGCTTGAACAACAACACGCCAAGGACCACCACTGTGATGGCCGCCACCGTGCCGAGGTCGCCCAGATGGGACACGGCCGCCACCAGTCGCAGCGCGCCGGGCTGCACGGCGCTGCGCAGATCTTCGGCCAGCGTCTCGTCGAAGGCCGGCAGCCAGCGCGTGGCTTCCTCCTTGAGCGCGATGGCGATGGCCGCAAACAGCAGGCACATCGTCACCAGCAGCAGGAACGCCGTGAAGCCGCGCAATGCCACGGGCTCACGGCCGGCGGCCAAGGTCTTTACCCCGTGATGGCGATTCCATTGCCATGCCAGATCGCCGGCCAGCAAGGCCGCTACCAGCAACACCGCCCACAGCGGCAGGGCGTGCGTGGCGATCCATTCAATCCAGTCATTCATGCGCAGTCCTCGATGCAACGTCCCATGATCCGGGGCACGAGCGTCCGCGTCGAGATGGTCGCCAGCATGACTTTCAGTGCTGGATCAGCAAGGCCTTTGCCGCGATAGTGTTGCCCTTTGCCCTGGCGGAGTGGCCGAATGTTCTTGCGTACCCTTTCCCCGCGACTGGCGGGCTGTATCGCACTTTTGGTGCTGGCCGCGCCGGCCTGTGCGCAGACCACCTCGGCGAGCGTGCCGACTGCCGTCGTCTCCAGCAGCGCACAGCCGGCCTTGCCGGCCCAGTTGCAGGATTTCACTGCCTACGTGGACGGCGTACGCAAGCAGTTCGACGTGCCGGGCATCGCGGTCGCCATCGTCAAGGACGGCCAGATCGTGCTGGAGCAGGGCTACGGTTTGCGCGAAGTGGGCAAGCCCGAGCCGGTCGATGCGCGCACGCGCTTTGCCATCGCCTCCAACACCAAGGCGTTCACCGCTGCAGCGCTGCAGATGCTGGCCGAGCAGGGCAAGCTCAGCATGGACGATCGCGTGATCGATCATCTGCCGTGGTTCCAGATGTCCGATCCGTACGTGACGCGCGAGATGCGCATCCGCGATCTGCTGGCACACCGCAGCGGTTTGGGCCTGGGCGCAGGCGATCTGCTGTATTGGCCGCCCACTTCGTACTCGACCAAGGAAGTGGTGCAGCGCCTGCGCAATGTGCCGCTGGCCACCAGCTTCCGCAGCGCCTATGCCTACGACAATATTTTGTTTGCCGTGGCCACCCTGGTGATCGAGCAGGTGTCGGGCCAGAGCTATGCCGACTTCATCAGCAAGCGCATCTTCGCGCCGGTGGGTATGGATGAGTCGCTGGTCGACATGACCCAGCTCAAACCCGGGATGGACGTGGCCATGGGCCACGCCAAGTTCAACTTCACCGAACTCAAACCGGTGCCGCCGATGGCCTGGTCGAACAACTCCGGCGCGGGCGGCATTTACGCCAGCGTGCACGACATGGCCAAGTGGATGAACGTGCAATTGGCCGGCGGCAAGCTGCCGGACGGCAAGGCGCTGTTCTCCGAAGACAGCCAGAAGCAGATGTGGTCGATGCTCACGCCGATGAAGATTTCCGAGCCGCCGGTGCCGGAACTCAAATCGATGCGCCCGAATTTCTCCGGCTATGGCGAAGGCTGGTTCCTCTCCGATTACCAGGGTCAACGCCTGGTGTGGCACACGGGTGGCTGGCCGGGCATGGTGTCGCGCGTGACGCTGGTGCCGGAACTTCACCTGGGCGTGGTGGTGCTCACCAACCAGGAGTCGGGCGCGGCTTTCAACGCAGTGACATATCGCGTGCTCGATGCTTACCTGGGCAAGGACAAGAAGGATTGGAGTGCCGCGTATGCCGCTGCGGTGAAGAAGTCCGAAGGCAATGCCGACGACAGCTGGAGCAAGCACGAGGCGGCGCGCGCCAAGAGCGGCAAGCCCACCTTGCCGCTGTCCAGCTATGCCGGCACTTTCCACGATCCGTGGTACGGCGACATCGAGGTCAGCCAGCAGGGCGGCAAGCTGCGCATGCGTTTCTCCAAGACCGCGCAACTGGTGGGCACCATGACGCCCTGGCAGCACGACACCTTCATCGTGCGCTGGGATGATCGCGCGCTCAACGCCGATGCCTTCGTGAGCTACGCGCTGGATGCCGACGGCAAGCTTCGCGACGTGCGCATGGAACCGGTGTCGCCACTCACCGATTTCAGTTTCGACTTCCAGGATCTGCGCCTGACGCCCGCCAAGGCGGCCAAGACCTCCGGCGCGCCCTGACCAATAGCAGGGGCGATGCGTGCGGGACGCTGCCTATAGTGGCGGCGTCCCCACGGTGGAGTGCCGGTTGCATGAAACGGTTCGTTGTAGGCTTGCTGTGTGTTTCGGTTGCCGGTATCGCGTTCGCCGCTCCGGCCACGTGCGACTACGGTGTGTATGGCGAGGCGGGCAAGCCGCTCGTCGTAATCTCCAATCCCACGGCCAGCGGTGCGAGTGCACCGGAACGCTATACGTTTGTGGATGGCCATCGCGGCGACGTCAACGGCGCAGACGCACCGGTACGCTGCGAACAAGGCGTGGTGAGCGTGCGTCAGTCCGACGGACGCTACCTCGCGCAGCCAAAAGTGGCGCTGCGCGAAACGCCGACGCACTTCACCAGCCACGGCACCGAACTGGCGGGCGTGTTGATCGAACCGGCGCAGTCCAACGGCAAGCCGCCACTGGTGGTATTTGTGCATGGTTCGGAAAAGACGCCTGGCATCGGCGGCTATTACCCCTTGGTGTTCGCTGCCGAAGGCCTGGCCGTGTTTGCGTACGACAAACGCGGCACCGGTGCATCCGCCGGTGACTACACGCAGAATTTCGAATTGCTCGCCGATGATGCCGCCGCCGCACTCGACCAGGCGCGCAAGCTGGCGGCGGGCCGCTATTCGCGTGCCGGTTTCTTCGGCGGCAGCCAGGGCGGCTGGGTGGCGCCGCGCGCGGCGGCCTTGGCGCATGCGGATTATGTGGCCGTGGGCTTCGGCCTGGTCATGACACCGCTGGAGGAAGACCAGCAGCAAGTCGCGCTGGAGATGCAGGAGAAAGGCTATGACACGGCGGCGATCGCCAAGGCACGCGAAGTGACCGACGCCACCGACGCGGTGATGGCCTCGCACTTCACCGCCGGCTACGACCAGCTGGCCGCGGTGAAGCGCAAGTTCGCCAACGAACCCTGGCTGCACACCATCGAAGGTGAGTTCACCGGCGAGTTGCTGGCCGAACAGGAAGCTGATCTGCGCCGCACTGGGGCGCCCCGCCACGACAATCTCAATATCCTCTGGAACTACGACGCGACAGCCGCCATCCGCGCGCTGAACATCCCGCAGCTATGGGTGCTGGCCGGTGACGATCGCGAAGCGCCGGGCAGCGTGACGCGCGAACGCCTGGTCGCGCTGAAACACGCAGGCAAGCCGATCGACCTCTATGTGTTCCCGCACACCGATCACGGCATGTACGAATTCGTGCAGAACCCGGATGGCAGCCGCCGCGTCACGCGCATCACCGAGGGCTATTTTCGCCTGCTCGCGGACTGGATCAGGCAGCAGGACGCGCCGCCGTATGGCACCGGTGAACGCATCCCCTGACGCTCCTTCGGCGTGAGCCAGGGTGATGGACTTTGTCGGCGATTCCGTTGAAGGTTCGTTTAAAAGGGGATCACCCACTAGGGAGTTAGTCATGCTGTCACACCGATCGAAGCTTGCCGTCCTGCTGAGCCTGGGACTGGCCACCGCCACCTGCATGGCCGCCGAGCCGGCCAGCGTGGCGCAGCGTTTCCACGTGGACCTGGCGGTGGCCGGCACGGACGTCGCGTCCGGTCGGCTGCTGGTGTTCGCCGAACCGGCCAAGCTCGCCGAGGCCGAAGCCAAGAACGGCAAGGTCGCGGAGGTGGATCTTGATCAGCTCTCGCCGGACAAGGTCAATGTGGCGGCGCGCGAAGTGAATCGCCTGGTGGCGGGTCAGGGCGTCGACATCGACGCCGACCAGCTGGCCTATCCGGCGGCCTTCAGCAAGTTGGCGCCCGGCGATTACTACGTGCAGGCGGTGCTCGACGCCAACCACAGCTACAACTATGGCGGCCGTGGCGAAGGCGATCTGGTCAGCAGCGTGATGAAGGTGCATCTGCCGGCCACCGGCCTGCCGCCGATCAAACTCGCGACCCGATTGCCTGCCGCCGATCCCTGGGCGCTGTCGCCTTCGATCAATCCGGCCGCGCGCGAGGCGCTGCCCGAAGCGCGCAAGCACGTGCAGACCATCGACTTCGTCAGTCCCGCACTCACTGCTTTCTGGGGCCGGCCGATCCATATGCGCGGCCAGGTCCTGCTGCCGCCTGGCTACGATGCCAAGGCCAAGGTGACCTATCCCGTGGTGTATTACACGCATGGCTTTGGCGGCGGCATGGATCACTTCGCCGGCGTCATCGCCAACACCTGGCTGGCCATGTCCAACGGCCAGATGCCGCCGATGATCTGGGTGCTGCTCGACGAATCCTTGCCCACCGGCACACACGAGTTTGCCGACTCGGTGAACAACGGACCGTGGGGCAAGGCGCTCACCGAAGAGCTTATTCCGCAGCTGGAAGCCAGCTATCGCATGGACGCCAAAGTGTCGGGCCGGTTCCTCAACGGCCACTCGTCCGGCGGCTGGGCCACGCTGTGGCTGCAGACGCGCTATCCGAAGACGTTTGGAGGCACCTGGTCCACCTCGCCCGATTCCAGCGACTTCCATGATTTCACCGGCGTCGATCTGTATGCGGCGCACGCCAACGTTTATCGCAACCCTGAGGGCGCCGCGTACCCGCTGATCCGCGACCAGGGCAAGGTGGTCGCCTCTTTCCAGCAGTACGCGCAGATGGAACGCGTGTTCGGCAGCTACGGCGGCCAGATGGCGTCGTTCGAATGGGTGTTCTCGCCGCGCGGCGCCGATGGCCGTCCGCTGGCGATGTTCGATCGCGATACCGGTGAGGTGAACACGAGCGTGGTCGACTACTGGCGCGACCATTACGACATCGCCCATCACCTGCAGGCCCAGTGGCCGCAGCTGGCGCCGGACCTGGACGGCAAGATCCACCTGATCGTAGGCACCGCCGACACCTTCTATCTGGATGGTTCGGCGCATCGGCTCAAGGCGGTGCTCGATGGACTGCATGCGAAGTCGGACATCCGCTTCCTGCCCAATAAGACCCACTTTGATCTGTACGCCGTCGGTGCGGACCGCACGGCTTTGCTCAAGCAGATCGCCTGGGAGATGTACGCGGTGGCGCGTCCGCAGTCGAATCTGCAGCGGGCAGCGGCACCTTGAGGTTCGTCGCGCCGACGAAACTGCTATGTCTTAAGCCATAGACCGTCGGTGTGATGCTTGATGATGTGATGGCCATCCATTGTGATGGCCATCACATTGCCTCGATCCAACTTTCGGGAAACGGACAACGCGGTAGCCATCGGCACGCCAATCTCACGCATCTTGCGAATCTCACGCTTTTTCACCTTGTTTTCAGGCCTCAAGGGCATCTTTCCCACGCCGATACCTCTCACGCGGGAGAGACAAACGCAGTAGCCGACGCCCCACGCGCGACGTGTCTGGGGCGGCGCTGTGTCGTTGGAAGAGGAGCCGGATCGCTGCGCGCAGCGATCCGTGCCAGCGCCCTCCCGCAGAGATTTCACGGGCATGCAGTCAATGCGTGCTCAAAAACCGGGGGAGAGGGCCATGGGAAAAGAGACACCGGAGTTGCAGCTCGTGCCGCATGAGCTTCGCGCCGTCAGTGACGCATTGCATCGCGTGCAGGCCGTGATCGAGTTCGACCTCAAGGGCAAGGTGCTCCACGCCAACGACAACTTCCTCAAGGCGATGGGCTACACGCTGGAGGATATTCGCGGCCAGCACCATCGCATTTTTTGCGAACCGGCTTATGCGGCCAGCGCCGAGTACAAGAAATTCTGGGAAAACCTCGGCAAAGGCGTGCTCGACCGCGGTGAGTACAAGCGCATCGGCGGCGACGGCCGCGAAGTGTGGATCAACGCCTCCTACAACCCGGTATTCGACGAGAACGGCAAGCCGTACAAGGTGATCAAGTTCGCCACGGACGTGACCGCCAATCGCCAGCAGAAGGCGGAGTTCGAAGGCAAGGTCAACGCCATCGACAAGGCCCAGGCGATGATCGAGTTCGATCTCGGTGGCCACGTGATCAGCGCGAACGACAACTTTCTCAAGGCGATGGGCTATGAACTGGAGGAAATCCAGGGCCACCATCACCGCATGTTCTGCGAGGACAGCTACACGGCCAGCGCGGCCTACGCGGACTTCTGGGCCAAGCTCAACCGCGGCGAATTCGACGCAGGCCGCTACAAGCGCATGGGCAAGGGCGGTCGGGTGATCTGGATCCAGGCCACTTACAACCCGATCTACGACGGCAACGGTCGACTCAGCAAGGTAGTGAAGTTCGCCACCGACGTCACTGCGCAAGTGGCCATGGAAGAGGGCGTGAAGCTCCGCGCCGCCGACGACCAGCGCAAGGTCGAGGCCCTGCTCAAAACGGTGCGACTGGCCGCGGAAGGCGATCTCACCGGCGAAGTACGCGTCGAGGGCAGCGATCCCATCGATCAGCTCGCCGACGGCATCCAGCAAATGATGAGCGACCTGCGCAGCGTGATCGGCAAGGTGGTCGACAACGCCAGCGGCTTCTCCGGCAGTTCGCAGGAGATCGCCGGCCGCGCCAGCGGCGTGGCCAGCGGCRCGCAGCTGCTCGGCGCCACGGTGGAAGAAATGAATGCGTCGATCGAAGAGCTCACCGCCTCGATCAACTCCATCGCCACCAACTCGCGCAGCGCCGACCAGCTCGCCAAGGACACGCACCAGGAAGCTGAGCGCGGCGCCAAGGCGATCGCACGCTCGATCGAGTCGATGGAGCTGATCAACAAGTCTTCCGAAGACATCAGCGAGATCATCAAGGTGATCGGCGAGATCGCCAGCCAGACCAACCTGCTCGCCTTCAACGCCGCCATCGAAGCGGCGCGTGCGGGCGAGCACGGCCTGGGCTTCTCGGTGGTGGCGGACGAAGTGCGCAAGCTGGCAGAACGCTCCTCGCAGGCCACCAAGGAAATCTCCAAGCTGATCAACGAATCGGTGAAGCGCGTGGCGCAGGGCAGCGAGATCTCCAAGCAGGCCGGCGAAGCGTTCGAGAAAATCGTTGCCGGCGTGGGCCGCACCACCCAGGCGATCTCCGAGATCTCCTGCGGCGCGGACGAACAACTGGTGGCGGCGCGCGAAGTGAGCGCGGCCATCCAGCAGGTGGCCGAAGAAACCGAGAAGTCGGCGGCTGCCTGCGACACCATTGCCCGTTCCACCACCTCGCTCACCCAGGGAGCCGATGAACTGAATCGGACGGTCCAGCGGTTCGTGGTCTGAGCATCGCGCCGATGGAGATCGAGAGCGACATCGACCTGGCCACCCAGCGCGCGCTGCTGGACAAGGTGCAGCGCCATACGGGCATCCATATGGCGGACCGCAAGTGGACCTTGCTGCAGGGGCGCCTGCGCCGCCGCCTGCAGGCGCTGTCGCTCAACCGGTACCGCGACTATCTCGCGGTGCTGGATGCGCAGCCGGACGAAGTGTCTGCCTTCATCAACCTGGTGACCACCAACGAGACCTCGTTCTTCCGCACGCCGCGCATCTGGGATCAGCTCTGGCAGCAGCTGCTGCCGGAGTGGTTCCGCGAGCATCGCGGTGCGACGCTGCAGCTGTGGTCGGCGGCGGCGTCCACTGGTGAGGAGGCGTACTCGATGGCCATGATGTGCGAGGAATTTCGCGAACATCATCCGGCCTTCAAGTACCAGATCCTCGCCACCGACATCGCCAGCCAGGTGCTGGCCGTGGGCAAGGCGGGTTTCTATCAGGGCAAGAGCATCGAAGGCCTCAAGCGCGCCCGGCCCGGCTGGTTGGCCAAGTATTTCCAGCCGAGCAGCGACGGCTATCTGGCGTCGCCCACGCTGCGCTCGCACATCGTGTTCCGCGAGCATCACCTGCATAAACGGCTGGATGGCGCCGCGCGCTTTGATATCACCCTGTTGCGCAATGTCCTCATCTATTTCGACGAGGAAGGGCAGTGCAGCGTGCTGGAGAACGTGCGCCGCGCCATGTCGCCCGGCAGCGTGCTGATCATCGGCGAATCGGAATCGCTGACGCGGCTCAACGTCGGGTTCGATTTTGAGCAGCCGCTGATCTATCGACGACAGGAGCGTATGCATGCCTGAGGGGGAGGATATCCAGGTACGCATGTGCGAGGTGAGGGTTGGCAGCGGCAACGACGTGCTGCGCGCGATCCTGGGATCGTGCGTCGGCATCGGACTGCTGTGGCGTCGTCGCGGCATCTACGGGATGGCGCACTGTCTGTTGCCGGAGTCGCCGCAGGGGCCGGCAGGCGAGGGCGCGAAATACGTCACCGGCGCCGTGCCCACCTTGCTATCGATGATGGAGCTCGATCGCGCGCGGCAGGATGAAGTGGAAGCCGTGATCGTTGGCGGCGCCTGCATGGTGCAGCACACCGCGGCGCCACGGCACGGGTTGATCGGCGAACAGAACGCGCGCATGGCGCAGCAGCTGATTGGCCAGACCAGGATCAGGCTGGTGCACCTCGACGTAGGTGGCGAGAACGGCCGCCAGCTCGTGATCGATTGCGCGCAACACCACTACGCGGTCAAGACCATCGGCCGCACGACGTGAACCGGAGCAACGTCATGGACTCTTCCATTACCAAGTCGGCCCGGCAGGAAGCCACTGAACTGTTCGGTTCGTTCCATCTGGGCGATACCGAACTCGTACTGCCGGTGACGGCGGTGCAGGAAGTGGTGACTTACCCGGCCGTGGTCACCCAGGTGCCGTTGGCTCCCAGCTACCTGCTGGGGCTGTTCAACCTGCGMGGACGCTTGATCCCTATCGTGCATTTGGGCCAGTTGTTGAAGCTGCCCGAGAGCGGCACGCGTGAAACCTCGAAGATCGCCATCGTCGAGTTCCGGCAGGGACGCATTGGCCTGCTGTTCGATGCCACCGGCGAGATACTGCGCGTGACCCACGAGCAGAAAGTGATCTTCAACGATGGCGAAGCCTCATCGATGATAGGCGGCGCGCTCAAGCTCGACGGCGGCAACCGCATCCTGCAGATACTGAGCGTGGACGCGCTCCATCAACTGCACGATATGCCGGTGCCCAGGGCAGACAGCCTTGCATCCGAACCGGCCAGGCAGCGTGCGGCCATGGGGCAGCGTCGCCAGGGCGTGTCCTTCCGCGTGGGCGATACGCGCCTTGCCTTGCCGATGGGCGCCATCCACGAAATCATCCGCGTGCCCGAGCTGCTCAAGTCCGTGCTGGCCAGCGACTTGTGCATCGGTTTGCTCAACCTGCGTGGCAACACGGTGCCGGTGGTGGATTTCGCCCGTTTCCTTGGCCTGCCAGGCACGGCTGCCGCGACGGCGGCCTGCGGCGACTTCGAGGATCCGCGGCGCATCGTGGTGATCCGCCAGCAGGCGATGGATTTCGGTCTGCTGGTGGACGACGTGGAGAGCATCGTCGGCTATCGCGACGAGGAACTGCTGGCCATTCCATCATTCAATGCAGATCGGCCGCAGCTGTTCACCGGCTGCATCAGTCGCGAGGGCGCGCCCGACATCATCCTGATCGATGAAACCGCTCTGTTGAGCGACGCCACCGTCACCGACCTCACCCAAGGCCATCGCGAGTTGTACGCCATCGAATCGGCGGCGGATCGCGGCCAGGGTAAGCGTCGCGGCGGCGCGCGCGAAACCTATGTGACCTTCAAGCTCGACCAGCTCATGGGCATGCGCATCGACCAGCTGCGCGAGGTGATCGATTTTCCGCCGGAGGTGATGCAGCCGCCGGGAGCGCCGGACTATGTGCGCGGCATGCTCAATCTGCGCCGCAAACTGATCACCATCATCGACCTGCGCGCGCTCTACGGCATGAAAGGCTATGCGGATCTCGACGGCGCAAAGGTGCTGGTGGTGGAAAACGACGACGAGAAGTTTGGCCTGATCGTGGACGCGATCGAGAACATCGTGACGATCGACGCGGCGGACAAGATCGGCGTGCCCGGCGTGCTGCGCAACCAGATCGATCAGGATTTGCGCAACGACATGCGCGAAGTGGTGGAACTGCCCGATCACCGTACCCTGCTGCTGCTGGATGCAGCGCCACTCAAGCAGCGGCTGAGCAGCCGGATGGTGCATTGAGTTGACGCGTTTGGATGTCCCTTGATCTACGCATACGGAACAGGGGCTGGCCAGGGATGGCTTCTTCTATCGGGTGATGCATCGCACCACCCAAACATAACGCCACATCAACGCATGAACTTGCGCGCCGGAAGCGCACCGTTTTGCGAACGGATTCACCCATCGTGCATCGTTGCGAATCACATCATGGCGCCGCCGTGGAAACGTGCGCCAGGGGGCGCGCCTGCTCCACGGCACTACCCCATGGAGAGTTCGCATGAAGAAGACCTTGTTCGCACTGATGCTGGGCGCAGTGATGGCTTCCACCACCGTCGCAGCAGCACCGTTTCAGTACGACGACCACCATGACCAGCACGATCAGGATCGCCACGACGATCACCGCGATCAGGGTCACGACCGGGACCACGACCGCGATCGCGACCACGATCGCCACGACTACGTGATCGTGCACGACCGCGGCAACCACGAAGGCTGGTATCACCGCGGTGGCCGCGTGCCCGAGGAGTACTACCACGACCGTCGCTACTACGTGGATTACCACGCCTACCACCTCGCGCCGCCGCCGCCGGAACACGTGTGGGTGCGCAGCGATACCGGCGATTTCCTGCTGGTTGCCGTGGCCACGGGCGTGATCGCCGACCTGGTCATCAATCACTGATGATCGCGGACCGCATCGCGCGCATCGCGATGCGGTCCGTTGTCGTATGAAGTTGCGAAACAGCATCACGCCAGATGAACGCCGAGTGCGGCAGCGTGATCCAAGCGTCACGGGGTAGGCGCATATTGCGCGCAAGCGCTCGGGCGCTTGGGAAGCGTCACGCATCGGCAGTGGGTCCGTCGATGTCGATGGCGCCGGGACATGCCAGCCACGCCGGGCAGCAGCCCATCAGGCAGGCGACATTCGCAGGAGGGATCGAAGATGAAATCGTATGGTCTGATCGCCGTTTTGTTCGCAGGTCTTTTGGCCGGGCCGGCCGTCTACGCTCAGCAGTCCGCCGCACCCGCCGGTTCCACCGGCCAGTGCAAGGACGGCAGCTACACCAATCACGCCACCAAGAAGGGTGCTTGCTCGGGCCATCAGGGCGTGAAGGAGTGGTACACGGCTGCTTCGGCAGCGGCAGCCGCGGCCGCGCCGGCAGCGGCGCCTGCTGCGGCCAGCAACAGCATGGCGCCCAAGAGCACGGC
>NZ_JBFTRY010000091.1:0-13996 GCF_056399745.1 Dyella sp. 01N36 | reverse complement strand
GCGCCAATACGGCAGGCGATCATCCGGCGAGCATCGACGAGGATCGCCCCCAGCCGGCCCCGCGCTTTTCCGCCGCCATGAAGAACAACGCCGGCACGGGCACCGTGGTGGTCATGGTGCAGGTCGGACCGGACGACAAGGCCAAATCCTTCCACGTGATGATGTCGTCGGGCTCCAAGGCCCTCGACGACGAGGCCATCCGAACCGCGAAGGGCTGGTCGTACAAGTCGGCCGTCAAGAACGGCGCGCCTGCCGATGGTTATGTGCAGGTGCCGATCAGCTTCAACAAATAGCCTGAGTCGATGCAGGGCTGATTGGAGGATCGCTCGTGGGCTGCCTGCCTCTACCCATCCTGTTCGTGCTCGGCTTTTTGATCGGCCGCGCCGTTGCCGGTACCAACGGCGCCCTGTGGGGCGCCGGCATCGGGCTGGTAGTGGGCCTGGTCCTGGGCGGCCTGTTTGTGATGCTGCTGCGTCGCCGACGCTGAAGATCAGCGCTGGGCCAGCCAGCGCTCCGCACGCTCGAGGTCGGCCTCGGTATCGATGCCCGGCGGGAACGGTTCGGGCGTCAGTCGGGCAGCGATGGCATAGCCGTGTTCGAGCACGCGCAGCTGCTCCAGCGATTCGGCCTGCTCCAGCTGAGTGCGCGCCAGCGTGGTGTAACGCTTGAGGAAGCCCGCGCGATACGCGTAGATGCCGATATGGCGCAGGAACGGCACGTTCGCGGGCAATACATCACGATCGGCAGCAAATGCATCGCGCGCCCACGGCAGCGGTGCACGACTGAAGTACAACGCCCGCCCATTGGCAGAACGCACAAGTTTGACCACGTTGGGATCAAACAGCTCGTGCGCATCCACGATCGGCGTGGCCAGCGTGGCCATCGGCGCATCGTCCTCGGCCAGCGCGCGCGCCACTTCGCGGATACCCGCCGCCGGCGCGAACGGCTCGTCACCCTGCAGATTCACCACGATGGCGTCGTCGGGCCACGCGTAGAACTCGGCACATTCGGCCAGGCGATCGCTGCCCGAGGCGTGGTCGCTGCGCGTCATGCATACATCCACGGCATGCCCTTGCAAGGCATCGGCGATGCGCTGGTCGTCCACCGCCACTACCACCTGCGTGGCACCCGCCTCGAGCGCGCGCTGCGCCACGCRCACCACCATCGGCACACCGGCAATCTCTCGCAGCGGTTTGGCCGGCAGGCGCGTGGAGCCGTAGCGGGCGGGAATGGCGACGATGAAGGACGGGGTGGCAGTGGGCATGGCGATCTCTGCGTGAGGCCACAAGGGTAGCTGCACCCGTTCCCTCGGGCGAGACCTTGTGGGAGCGCACCCTGTGCGCGACGGGCATGCCGGACGGTCTCGGTTCCTGCCAGTCGCGCACAGGGTGCGCTCCCACAGAAAGCCGAATTGCTGGAATCAGGCGGTTTCCAGCTTGAACCCGCAGCGGTTGGCCAGCTCGATGAACCCAGGGAACGAGGTCGCCACATTGGCGCAATCGTTGATGCGCACCGACCCACTGGCGACCAGGCCGGCCACTGCGAAACTCATGGCAATACGGTGATCGCCATGGCTCTCGATGGTACCGCCATGCAGCGGACCGCCGTGGATGGTGGCACCATCAGGAGTCTCGTCGACAACGGCGCCGAGCGCGCGCAATCCCGTGGCCATCGCCGCCAGGCGATCCGACTCCTTCACGCGCAGCTCGSCCGCACCGCGCACCACGGTATTGCCCGTGGCTGCCGTGGCCGCGACGAACAGCGCGGGGAATTCGTCGATCATGTCGGGCACCAGCGCCTCGGGCAGTTCGATGCCGTGCAGCGGCGCATGGCGCACCACCAGATCGCCGACTGGTTCACCGCCGCTCTCGCGTTCGTTTTCGATGCGAATATCCGCCCCCATCAGGCGCAGCGCCTGCAACAGGCCGGTGCGGCGTGGATTGAGGCCGACCGACTGCAAGCGCAGCTCGGCACCCGGCACGATGCTGCCGGCGACGAGGAAGAACGCCGCCGAGGAGAAGTCCGCCGGCACATCCACATTGGTAGCGCGCAAGGTATGACCGCCGCTCAGTCGTGCGCGACCCGGTGTGAAATCGATGGGCCAGCCAAACGCCGCAAGCATCCGCTCGGTGTAGTCGCGCGTCGGATGCGGCTCGATGACGTCCGTTTCGCCTTGCGCATACAGGCCCGCCAGCAAGAGCGCCGACTTCACCTGGGCACTGGCCACCGGCAAGGTGTAGGCGATGCCATGAAGCGCCTGCCCGCCGCGCACGTGCAGCGGCGGAAGGCCGTCCTGCGTGTCGATCTTCGCGCCCATGCGGGCAAGCGGGTCGGTCACGCGGCGCATCGGACGCTTGGACAGCGATTCGTCGCCGATCAGCGTGCTATCGAAGGCCTGCCCTGCCAGCAATCCGGCCAGCAGGCGCATGCCGGTGCCGGCATTGCCGCAGTCGAGCAGCTGGGTGGTTCCCTTCAGGCCGTGCAGGCCCACGCCATGCACCACGCGTTCGCCATCGGCCGGCGTTTCGATGCGCACGCCCAGTTGCTGCAACACGGCGGCCGTGGCGCGCGTGTCTTCGCCTTCGAGGAAGCCACGGATATGGGAAGCGCCTTCCGCCAGCGCACCCAGCATCAGCGCGCGGTGCGAAACGGATTTATCGCCAGGCACGCGCACGCTGCCCTTGAGCGCGCGCGCGGGGTGACTGGTCCAGTCGAGTCGGGTCACGAAACATTCTCCAACGGCTGCGCAGCGGCGGCCTTAGTTCTATCAGGGCAACGCCACCGGGTACGAACCGAGCACGCGCACCTGCGCGGCGGCTTCGCCCATTTCCTTCATCGCCGCCTGCATCGGCTCGTCGTTGATGTGGCCGGATACATCGATGAAGAACGCGTACTGCCACTTGCCCGAATGCGCCGGACGCGATTCGATGCGATTGAGGCTGATGTCGTGCTCGGCAAACGGCTTGAGCACGTGATACAGCGCGCCCGGCTTGTCGTTCACGGTGATCAGCAGCGAGGTGCGATCGTTGCCGGACGGCGGAAACAGCGAACGGCCGATCACCAGGAAGCGCGTGGTGTTGTCCGCGCGGTCTTCAATGCCCTGGGCCACCGTCTTCAGGCCATACACGCGGCCCGCCGTTTCGCCGGCAATCGCAGCCACGTCATCGGCGTGACGCGCCATGCGGGCCGCCTCGGCGTTGCTGCTCACCGCCACGCACTCGACACCAGGCAAGTTGATGCGCAGCCAGGTCTTGCACTGCTGCAACGACTGCGCATGCGCGTAAACACGCTTGATGCCTTCCAGCTTGCCCTGCATCGAATGCAGACACTGATGCACGCGCAATTCCACTTCGCCGCAAATGGTGGCTTCGGAGGTGAGGAACATGTCCAGCGTGACCTGGATCATGCCCTGCCCGGAATTCTCCACCGGCACGACGCCGAAATCGGCGTGGCCCGCCGCCACTTCCTGGAAAACTTCCTCGATGCTGCCCAGCGGCAGTCCGTAGGCGGCGTGACCGAAATGCTTGCGCACGGCCTGTTCGCTGAAGGTGCCCTCAGGGCCGAGAAAACCCACCTTGAGTGGATCTTCCTGGGCCAGGCAGGAAGACATGATTTCGCGGAACAGCCGCACCATTTCCACGTCGGTGAGCGGGCCATCGTTGCGGTCCACCACCATGCGCAGCACGTGGGCTTCGCGTTCCGGGCGGTAATAGTCGATCGCCGAAAGCCCCTCGCCCTTGACGCGGGCCACTTCCTGCGCCCATCCGGCGCGCTCGGAGATCAGCTGCTGGATCTGCTGATCGATGCTGTCGATGCGCTCGCGCACATCGGAAAGCGAGGATTTCTTATCGGTCATGTCGTGGGCTGCGCAAGCAACGGAAGTCCAAATGGGGATCAGGGATAGTCCTTGATGTGCGACCAGGCGTGCAACGGTTTCATCCGTGACGATGCGCAAAATCGCGCATGAAGCCCACCAGGGCCTGCACCGCTTCGAGCGGAACCGCGTTGTAAAGCGAGGCGCGCATGCCGCCCACCGCCTTGTGTCCCTTGAGCGCGAGCAGGCCGGCGGCTTCCGATTCCTTGAGGAAATCCGCGTCCAGCGCGCTGTCATGCAGGGTGAACGGCACATTCATGCGCGAACGCGAATCCAGTGCCACCGGGTTGCGATAAAAACCGTTGGAGTGGTCGATGGCGTCGTACAGCAGCTCAGCCTTTGCCGAATTGCGCTCGCCGACTGCAGCGAGACCGCCCTGCTCCTTCAGCCACTGGAAGGTGAGACCCGCCAGGTACCAGCCCCAGGTGTTGGGCGTGTTGAGCATGGAATCGTTGGCGGCGTGATCGGCGTAGCGGAAAATCTTCGCCATCGGCCGCGTAGCGCGCTCCAGCAGGTCGCGCCGGATGATCATCACCACCAGGCCCGATGGCCCGATGTTTTTCTGCGCGCCGGCGTAAATCAGCCCGAATTTGCTGACATCGACGGGTCCGGAGAGGATGTCCGACGACATATCTGCCACCAAGGGCACGTCGCCTACATTCGGAATCTCGTGGAATTCCACGCCATGAATGGTTTCGTTCGGCGTGTAGTGCACGTAAGCGGCGCGCTCGTCGAGCTGCCACGTCCCGCGCGGCGGCAGGCGCGTGTAGTGCTCGCCCTTGCTGCTGGCGGCGACGTTCACCTTGACGTATGGCGCCGCCTCGCTGGCGGCCTTCTCGCCCCAGTGGCCGGTCACGATGTAATCGGCGCTGTCGCTTTCAGCGGCCAGATTCATCGGGATTTGCGCGAAATGCTGGGTCGCGCCGCCTTGCAGGAACAACACCGCGTAGTCAGCAGGAACCGCCAAGAGTTCGCGCAGATCGGCCTCAGCCTGCTGTGCGAGGCCCATGAAGGCCTTGCCGCGGTGAGACAACTCCATCACCGAGGCGCCGCAACCCTGCCAGTCCAGCAATTCGCGTTGCGCGCGCTCAAGCACCGGTTGCGGCAATGCGGCCGGGCCGGCGCTGAAATTCCAGAGTCTGCTCACTGACGACGCCTTCAGAAGGAACATCGCCGCATTATGCCGCGTCGCAGCAACCCACCGTCAACCAAGGCGACGATGCCACGGCATCGCCCGAACCCCGCCTCAGAAACGCACCAGCAAAGCCACCGCAATTCCCAGGGCGAGCACCGCGGCGGTGGCGATCAGCCACCACACCTCGCCGCGCGGGCCAGCATCCTCTTCGGGCAGATGCGGCCGCTCCGGCGCCGGCTGGATGATCTCCGGCTCCGGTTCCAGTCCCGGGGCATCGACCACGAAACGATGCATGCCCAGGCCCACCTGGTCGCCCGGCCGGAGTGCGGCCTGGGTCACCGGCACGCCGTTGACGCGCAGGGGATAACGCTCGGACTGCTGGCCGGCCTCCAGCATCAGCTGACCATCCCGCCAGAACACCACCAGCGAAGCCGTCTCACCCTGCGGAAGCTCCAGCGGAATGCGCCCATGCGGGCCCAGCTCCAGCTTGTCCTGCAGCGACAGCACCCGACCGGACAAAGGGCCCGCCACGGCACGCAGCGCCACCGTGCAACGCCCTTCGGCAGGCACGGTCACGGGCAGATTGTGGGCGGGTTCTTCGTCGGCACGCAGCAGCATGCGGCAATCACCGACGCTCAGGATGTCGCCGGCGCGCAACAAGGCCTTTTCACGCACGGGGCGCGCATTCACGTAGATGCGGTTGCCCTGGGGCAAGACCTGCAGCACCCAACCCCGGCGATCCAGCTGGATGCGCAGGTGATAGGTGCCGGCCTGATGCGCGGCCAGGATCAGGTCATTGTCCGGCGCACTGCCGATGCGCAGCGCCGGCCCGTCCCAGTGGAAATCCTCGCGGGGCGAATTGGGAAACTCGATGCGCATCTGTGAACCAGTCGATGGACGGGCGGGACTCTAGCAGATGCCTGCGAGCTTAAGGACGCTCTGATCTCACCCATGGGCTTCGACAACAGAGCTGCGCGCGCTGCGCAGCGGCAGTTCCGGGTGACGTGGCTTACCATATGCCTTTGCCTCCCAGGAACACCCATGCCCAAGATCGACATCCGCCGCCCCCACCAGCTTTCCGTGACCGAGGCCCGCGCGGTGGTCGACAAGGTGGCGGCCCGCATGCAAGAAAAGTTCGGCATGGAGGGCCAGTGGCAGGGCGACATCCTGCGCTTTTCCCGCCCGGGCGTGAACGGCAGCATTGCCGTGGCGGGCGACGTCATCCACGTGACAGCCGAGCTGGGAATGATGCTGGCGCCGCTCAAGGGCATGGTGGAACAGGAGATCCGTCGCAAGCTGGATGAGCATTTTGGCTGATGATTCTTTAACCATTGGACTTTCCGTGGCATAATCGACGGATTAAGCAGCCACGACGGCTGCCCTGCCCCCACGGAACGCATGGCCAAAGACGACGTCATCGAAATGGAAGGTACGGTCCAGGAGACCCTGCCCAACACCATGTTCCGCGTGCAGCTGGAAAACGGCCACGTCATCACGGCCCATATTTCCGGCCGCATGCGCAAGCATTACATCCGCATTCTCACCGGCGACAAGGTGAAGGTCGAAATGACCCCCTACGACCTGACCAAGGGTCGCATCACCTACCGCATGAAATAATCGCTCGTCTGTAGGAGCGCACTTGTGCGCGAAAAGCCTACGCAGCGGTAAAGCCGGAACCTTGCGGTCGCGCACAAGTGCGCTCCTACAAGGGACGGCCCATCGAAAAGGCCGCGCCATGTCGCGGCCTTTTTGTTTGCCCTCTCCCCGCAACAACGAAAAACGGCGCCGTATCGCTACGGCGCCGTTCTCTCGTGCAGGTAAAACCCAGGCTTACCAGTTGTAGCTGGCACCCACGCCCACACCGGCGTCGCCGTGGGTGGTCGCGCTGACGTTGAGCTTCACGGCAAATTTGCCGGTTGCGCTCATGGCCGACATGCTGACCGCCACGCTGGACTGGCCGCGGAAGCTGCCCACGCCCGCGCCGATGGAGTGCCCGCCGTTCACCACCGCCTGCGGGATGGAGGACATGGCCATCGCCGAGGCGACGCCGCCATCCGCCTGGCGACCCATGTTCCTGACCTGCTGGTCGGTGTAGCTCTTGGACCAGTCGGCCACCTGCTGCACCTGGCCCACCGTGGCTGCGTCCGTCGCCGACGTACCCGGAGCCACGTTGTGGATCACCGCGCCATTGCCGCCGCCGTTCAAGGTCACGCTGCTGCTGCCATCGGCATTGGTGTCGTAGGTCACCGCCGTATTGGTCGAGCCATCGGCATTCATCACACCGGCAGCCTTCAGCTGGCCCACGTTCACGGCATCCGTGTTGGCCGTACCGGCCGCCACATTGGTCACCTGACGCTCATGGCCTGCCGAACCCATCGACACGCTGTTGCTGCGATCGGCGACCGAGTTGGCGCCCACGGCCACGCTGTTGTCAGCCGAGGCCGCTGCGGCGTTACCCAGCGCAGTGCTGTTGTTGCCAGACGCTACGGCGCCGTTGCCACCGGCGGTCGAGGTGCTGCCCGAAGCCACCGGCTGCTTGCTGTTGCTGTCCTTGCTGACCTGGAACATGCCGGACTGGCCGTTGGTGATGTTGGTGACGTTGCTCACGGCACCCGCCATCGTGTTCACCRTGTTCTCCACGTTGGTCACGCGGCCATCGAGGTTGGTCACCGTCTGGTTGGTGGCGTTGAGCTGGCTGCCGTTCACCGCATCGGTGCTGGTGGCAGACAAGTTGCCGGCCGCCACGTTGGTGACCTGGCGTTCCTGCCCCACTGCACCCACCGAGACACTGTTCGCACGGTCAGCCACCGAACCCGCACCCAGCGCCACGCTGTTGGCCTGGCTGGCCTGGGCGCCGTTGCCGATCGCCACCGCGTTGGCGGCAGACGCCTTGGTGTTGCCACCCACGGCCACGCTGTCCGAGCCCGCCGCGTTGGCAGCGGCAGCCGTCGAATTGACCTGCACGTACTTCAGGCCACCGGTGTTCATGGTGTTGATGGTGCTGTTGATGTTGGCGATATCGCCGGTGTTCTGCGCCACCTGCTGGTTGGTCGCATACAGCTGCGAACCGTTCACCGCATCGCCGCTGGTCGCCGACAGCGCACCGTCCTTCACGTTGCTCACCTGCACCGGCGTACCGGCATTGCCCAGGGTGACCTTGTCGTGGGCGGCCGAGTCGTACTTCACCGCGTCAGCGAGCTGACCGTTCATGCCGGTGATGGTGGTGTTGATGGTGGAGATATCGGTGGTGTTCTGCGAGACGCGACCGTCGAGATTGGTGATCGCACTACCCACGTTGTTGACCGTGGTGGTGGAACCGTTCGCGTTGTGCACGCTGTAGCTCGGTGCCGAGATCGAACCGTYAGCATTCACCGTCGAGCCGCCGCCGATGGCATCGGCCATCGACTGGCTCACGCCATGCAACTGGCCACCGTTGACGGCATCCTTGCTGCCGGCAGCGACCGTACCGTCCGCCACGTTCAGCAGCTTGCGGGCGCCGGCGGTGCCCTGGAAGTCCACCGCAGCACCGTTCGTGCTCTTGCCCACCGTCAGGTTGGCGCCGGCCGAAGCCTGCTGGACCAGACCGATCGTGCCGCTATTGATCTGGGTGTTGATGGTGTTGATGTCGGAGGTGTTCTGCACGACGCGGCCATCGATGTTGGTGACCGCCGTGCCCACATCACTCGCCGTGGTGGTCGTACCGTCGGCGTTATGCAGGGTATAGCTCGGCGCCGAGATCGCACCGGTGGTGCTGTTGTAGCTCGCACCGCCGCCGAAGGCCGAAGCCGTGGTGGTGCCCTGCTGRTCGGCCTTGCCTTCCACGCGGGTCACGTTGGCGTTGGTCGTGTTGAGCTGCGACATGTTCACCGCATCGGTGTCAGCCACGCCCGCCGTCACRTTCTTGAGCGTGCGGGTSGCGCCGTTCTTGTCGGCAAAGTCCACTGCAACGCCGTCGGTGCCCTTGCCCACGGTCAGATCGGCGCCAGCCGCAGCCTGCTGCACCAGGCCCACGGTGCCGCTGTTGATCTGGTTGGTGATGTTGTTGATCGACGTCGTGTTGCCCGCGATGTCGGTGGTGTTCTGGGTCACCTGCTGGTTGGTCGCATACAGCTGCGAGCCGTTCACTGCATCGGAGCTGGCAGCGGACAGCGCACCATTCTTGACGTTCGTCACCTGCACCGGCGTACCGGCGTTGCCCAAGGTCACCTTGTCGTGCGCGGCCGAGTCGTACATCACCGCATCGGCCAGCTGACCATTCATGCCGGCAATCGTGGTGTTGATGGTGGAAATGTTRCCTTCGGTGGTGGTGACGCGGTTGCCCAGGTTGGTGATGGCSGTGGTGTTGCCRGCCACRTTGGCGTTGGTCGCGTTGAGCTGCGACATGTTCACTGCGTCAGTCGCKGCCACGCCAGCCGTCACGTTCTTGAGCGTGCGGGTGTTGCCGTTCTTGTCGGCAAAGTCGACCGCCACACCATCGGTGGCCTTGCCCACGGTCAGGTCGGCACCGGCCGMAGCCTGCTGCACCARGCCCACGGTGCCGCTGTTGATCTGGTTGGTGATGTTGTTGATCGACGTCGTGTTACCCGCGATGGCCGTGGTGTTGCCGGCGATGTCGGTGGTGTTCTGCGCCACCTGCTGGTTGGTGGCATACAGCTGCGAGCCGTTCACCGCATCGGTGCTGGCAGCAGACAGGGCGCCGTTCTTGACGTTCGTCACCTGCACCGGCGTGCCGGCATTGCCCAGGGTCACCGTGTCATGCGCTGCCGAATCGTACTTCACCGCATCCGCGAGCTGACCATTCATGCCGGCAATGGTCGTGTTGATGGTGGAGATGCTGCCTTCGTTGGTGGTGACGCGGTTGCCAAGGTTGGTGATCGCCGTGGTGTTGCCAGCCACGTTGGCATTGGTCGCGTTGAGCTGCGACATGTTCACCGCATCGGTCGCGGCCACGCCGGCCGTGACGTTCTTGAGCGTGCGGCTGTTGCCGTTCTTGTCGGCAAAGTTCACGGCGGCACCATCGGTGCTCTTGCCGACGGTCAGATCGGCACCGGCCGCGGCCTGCTGCACCAAGCCCACGGTGCCGTTGTTGATCTGGTTGGTGATGTTGCTGATCGACGTGGTGTTACCGGCGATGTCACTGGTGTTCTGCGCCACCTGCTGGTTGGTCGCATAGAGCTGGGAGCCGTTCACCGCATCGGTGCTGGCGGCGGAGAGCGTACCGTTCGCAACATTGGTCACCTTGTTACCGCCCATGCTGGCCGTCTGGCCGGCGCCCACGGTCAGGCCGCCATTGGCAGTGAGCATGCCGCTGAAGGTCGGATTGCTGACAACGCCCATCGTGATGGTATTGCCGCTGCGCGCCACCGTGGCATTGGTGCCAGCTGCGAAGTTGGCCGTGCCGCCCGGCGCGATGTTCTGCGAGGTGGCGCCAGCGTCGGCGCTCAGATTCCAGCCCTTGTTGGCGGTGGTGTTGGCCGTATTCGCGGTGGTTTGCGCCGTGGTCACAGCCGTATTGAGCGTGCCGAGCGCGGTATCGACCTTGCTGAAGCCGCTGCTGACGGTGGTGGCCGCACCGGCGGTGCCGCCGATGCTGTTGGCGTTGGCCAGCGTGTAGCTCGGCGCATTGATCGCGCCGTTGGCACCAACCGTCGTGCCCAGTGCGCTTGCCGTGGTGCTGGCAACGTTGTTGACCTTGGCATCTTCAGACTGCAGCTGGCTGAGGTTGACTGCGTCGGTGGCGTTTGCGCCAGCGGCCACATTGGTCAGGCGACGCTCTTTGCCCGCCGAGCCCAGCGACACTTCGCCATTGGCCGCAGAGGCGGTGCCAGACAGTGCAGCGGTACCTGGGTTGTAGCCAGCCGTCGCCAGATTGGCGGTGGTCGTGGAGTTTGCGCCCAGTGCGACCGAGTTTGTGGTTGAGGCGACGGCGCCGGCGCCGAGTGCTACCGCACTATTGCCACCGGCAATGGCTGCGCCACCAATGGCAACCGCCTCTCCTCCCGTCGCGCTGGAATCGGCCTGCACGCTGTTGGTATGGAAGTACTTGATGCCCGCACCATTGTTGATGTTGGTAATGGTGGTGTTGAGCTTGCCCAGCGCGGTATCCACCTTAGTGAAGCCCGTACCCACGTCGGTCGCCGCACCCGCGGTGCCGGCAATGCTGTTGGCGTTGGCCAGTGCATAGCTGGGGCCGGTGACAGCGCCCGTGCTGCTGTTGAACGCGGCGCCGCCGCCCAGAGCCGTGACGACCGGGGTGAGCTGCGACACGTTCACAGCATCTGTAGGAGCCGTACCGGCGGCCATATTGATCAGCTGGCGCGTCTGCGGAACAGCAGCAGTGACCGGAGCGGTGCCGCCAGGGTAGTTGGGGGCAATCGGGCTGGCCCCGAGGCCCACGGAAACCACGTTGTTGCGTCCATTGTCGCTCGAGCCCGCGCCAAGGGCGACGGTGCTGCGGCCGGTGGCGCCCGAGGCGGCGCCGATGGCCAGGCTATCCATACCGTTGGAGTACGCGCCGTAACCCATGGCGATGCCGCCTTGCAGGCTGGTCGCATGCGTGCCCATGGCGAGAGCCGAATAGCCGTAGTAGACACCACTGCCACTGGCACAGGCGGCCGACGCAATGGCACCTGCACCGATGGCGATACCTTCCGAGTTCGCAATTGCGTCCGTGCCGCTGCCGTAGGTCATGGTTATCGTTCCCGCCGACCCCGAGCAAGCATCGTTGTTGCCGATAAATTGGGCGGCGCTGACATGGGTGGATGCGGTCGCGCTCATCAGACCAACGGCAATGGTGGCCGCCACAGCGGCGGCACTGCTGCCACGTGCCTTGGACGTCTTCTTGCGGCCTTTGGCCATTTCAGATGCGACGACCCAGCGGCAGGTGGTGGCGTTCCAGACGATGCGATAAATGGTGTTCATTGAGTAACCTAGCGGATGATGATGGTGTCGGTGGACGACTGTTTCGTCCTCATCAGCAAGGCTACGGACCGGGCCTTTGGGCCTATATCAGAGGCCTCTCAAAACCATCTCAGACGACTCTCAATTTGCGCTGCAACGACGATGCAGTGATCCAGCCGCTTTCGATTTCCGCCCACCGGTGATACTGGCGATAGGCGCAAAAAGAAGGCCGCGCAGTGCGCGGCCTTATCTTGTTGCTTCTGATAACGAGCTATCAGCTCACGGTGGCCGGCAAGTTCTCTGCCGCTTCCGTAGTCACCACCAGTTCGCCCTCGTTGACGCTCAGGCGCACCTTGCCGCCATCGGCCAGCTTGCCGAACAGCAGTTCGTCGGCCAGTGCACGCTTCACCTTCTCCTGGATCACGCGAGCCATCGGACGTGCGCCCATCTGCGGATCGAAACCATGCTCCGCCAACCAGCGGCGGGCATCGGCGTCGACATCCAGGCTCACGTGCTTCTCGGTGAGCTGGGCTTCCAGTTCGATCAGGAACTTGTCCACCACGCGCAGGATGTGATCGAAGTCCAGCGCATTGAACTGGATGATCGCGTCCAGGCGGTTGCGGAATTCCGGCGTGAAGCTGCGGCGGATGACCTCCATCGCATCCATCGAATGGTTCTGCTTGACGAAGCCGATGCCGCGACGCGACGCCTGCTGCGCACCTGCATTGGTGGTCATCACCACCACCACGTTCTTGAAGTTCGCTTCGCGACCATTGGTGTCGGTGAGCACGCCGCGATCCATCACCTGCAGCAGGATGTTGAATACATCCGGATGCGCCTTCTCGATTTCATCCAGCAACAGCACCGCATGCGGATGCTTGGTCACAGCTTCCGTGAGCAGGCCGCCCTGATCGAAGCCGACGTAGCCCGGAGGTGCACCGACCAGGCGCGAGACCGAATGCGCTTCCATGTACTCGGACATGTCGAAGCGGATCATCTCGATGCCCAGCTGCATCGCCAGCTGCTTGGTCACTTCCGTCTTGCCCACGCCGGTGGGGCCGGCGAGCAGGAAGCAACCGATCGGCTTGGACGGATCGGCCAGACCCGAACGCGCCATCTTGATCGACGCGGCCAGCGCTTCGATCGCGGGGTCCTGGCCGAACACCACCATTTTCAGGTTGCGCTCGAGGTTCTTCAGCACGTCACGATCCGACGCCGACACCTGTTTGGCCGGGATGCGCGCCATCTTGGCCACGATGTATTCGACTTCGGGCACATCCACCCTGCCCGTGCGCTGATCGGCCGGCAACAGGCGCTGGCGCGCACCGGCCTCGTCGATCACGTCGATGGCCTTGTCCGGCAGCAGGCGATCGGGAATGTGCTTCACCGACAGATCCACCGCCGCCTTGAGCGCTTCGCTGGTGTAGGTGACGTTGTGGTGTTCCTCGAAACGCGAACGCAGGCCCTTGAGGATTTCCAGACTGTCGGCCACGGTCGGCTCGACCACGTCGATCTTCTGGAAGCGACGGGCCAGAGCGCGATCCTTTTCGAAGATGCCGCGGAATTCCTGGAACGTGGTGGAACCGATGCAGCGCAGCTCGCCCGAGGCCAGCATGGGCTTGATCAGGTTGCTCGCATCCATGGTGCCGCCCGATGCCGAACCTGCACCGATGATGGTGTGGATCTCATCGATGAACAGGATGGCGCCAGTCTGCTTCTTCAGCTGGTTGATGACGGCCTTGAGACGCTTCTCGAAGTCGCCGCGATACTTGGTGCCGGCGACCAGCGCACCCAGGTCCAGCGACCAGATGGTGGCGTTCTCCAGCACTTCGGGTACTTCGCCGTCGACGATGCGCTTGGCCAGGCCTTCGGCCAGGGCCGTCTTGCCCACGCCGGCCTCGCCCACGTAGAGCGGGTTGTTCTTGCGGCGGCGGCACAGCACCTGGATGGTGCGCTCGATTTCGTCCTGGCGGCCGATCAGCGGATCGATCTTGCCTTCCAGCGCCAGCTCGTTGAGGTTGCTGGCGTATTCGCTGAGCGGATTGCCCTTGGGCTCGCCGTCTTCACTCTCGCGCTCGGTGCCCGGC